>JBFFVR010000180.1:0-3609 GCA_041570685.1 Promineifilaceae bacterium (SeqCode) | reverse complement strand
TGAAGCGACTCTAATCCAACATCACGGGCTTCCCAAAGCAGGATGGCCACCATACCAATGGCCAGAAGGAACCAGGCAGTTAAATTAGGGTGCGCTCGAATCCAATTCTTAATGGTATCCATTTCTTATTCCATTTGGCTCTACTCAGAGCCGCTATGTTGATTTTTCTCTGTTCGACTATTCAGGTGATTGATCTTTGGATACCGCCTGGATATTGATCCCTCTGGTATCTCGTAACTGCTTGCACATAACTGAACTTTTATCAGGTTTTGATTCGATCACAGCCTCATTCCAAGCTTTTGGCAACGTTTCAGGATCGACATGAGCAAAACCATTTTCTTTAAGCAATTGTCGAACCTCTTCTGGTCCATTATCCAGGGGAAAGGCGATTATAACCTCACAGGCTAATTCGTTAGCAGTCTGCTCAACTTCTTGCAAAACAGCTTTTCCCGTTTTATCAGCAGCCGTTGCAGGATAAACAAAAAATTGATCGATGGTGGCGATCAAATTTTCAGCATGCCATCCGAGGACCACGCTAGTTTCGGTCCCTATCTGGCCGATGAGATATCCTCTATCACCTAAAGCTGCCAGCAACTCTCCTCGAGTAAATTTTACGGTGTTATTACTTGCCTGGCGAATGAGTAAAAGGATGACCGGAATGTCCGTTGGACGCGCCCGGCGCACGATCACGTCATCTCCGGTAGCCACATTTTTTTTCCCGGTTTCCCTTATGGGTTCGTCCGCCATAACCGCTCTTGTTTCGCTATCCTCGCTGACAGGCACATCTGGTTCCGGCTCGATCCTTTCTTCGGCCAGTGGTGGGGGTTCCTTATGGCTTGACGGCATAGTGGGGGAAGAACCTGGCAACGCCAATAGTTTGGCCAGGTTATTCCAGGCAACTAGAAATTGGGAGCGCGTATTCTCTATCGAACCAGAAGTATCAATGAGTACATCTGCCTTAGATATTTTTAGCTCTTGGGGAGCCTGGGCATTTACCCGCATTTTTGCCGTCTGCCGGTCCATATGTCGATAGGTCATCAAACGCTCAATCTGCATCTCCGAGGGACAATGGGTGACCCATACTTGGTCACATTCTTCCGAGAGGCCACCTTCAAACAGTTTGATGGCTTCGATGAAAACGATCGTATCACGACTGGCTTCAAGACGCTGCCATAAACGCTCCCGAACTCGGGGGTGAATAATCGACTCCAGGCGAAGCAAAGCAACAGGGTCATTGAAGACAATGTCGGCGATCATTTTCCTATCTAACCCACCTGCTGGATTTTTTACTTGGGGACCGAATGAATTTACGATCGTCTTTTGAGCTTCAGAATCTGAATCCATTATCTCATGAACGAGCAGATCGGCGTCTAAAGTCAACGCAGAGCGCTCGGCGGCCATCTTCATGATCGCTGATTTTCCAGTGGCGATGTTGCCAGTAAGCCCGATGATTAACTTATCCGGCCAGCGTTGACTCACGTGCCAAATTCTCCCATTGTTCAAGCTGCTTCTCTAATTGACTTTCCACAGCCGCGTATTCTAAGCTTAGGCTTTGAATCTTGTCAAAAGTCTCCTCACCAGCCGCATCCTGCAATTCTTGGGCTAGCAAGGCGAGTTTAGCTTCCAGCTCGCCGACTTCCTTTTCCACCTGGGCCAATTTCTTCGCTATTTTTTCGCTGGATCTGTATTGTGCTTGTTCCAAGCGTCTCTTTTGCTGTCCCGCTTTCCGCTTTTCAGCCTGTATTTCTTTAACTTTCTCCTGGGCTAATTCTCGCTCCTGGAGATAGTCTCGATATCTGCCATTGTAAACATCAAGCCGGCCGCTCTCAAGAAGCCATAACTGAGAAGCTAGATGGTCGACTAAATAGCGATCATGCGAGACTAATAAAATAGTGCCTTCAAATTGTTCGAGCATACTCTGAAGCATCTCTTGGGCTGGAATATCGAGATGGTTGGTCGGTTCATCCAGCAGCAGGAAATTGGCACCCGTTAAAGCCAGGATGGCCAGAGCTAACCGACCCCGCTCGCCACCACTCAGGGCGCTGATTGGCTTATAGACATCATCACCCCTGAACAAGTAACGAGCCAGATACTTGCGGGCTTCGCTTAGCATCATATTTTGGGCATCCATAAGCTCGTCTAAAACGAGATTTTTAGGATTCAATTGTTCATGTGCTTGGGTAAAATAGCCGATATTTAAGCTTGCTCCTAGTTTATACTCTCCAGCCAGCGGCTCTTGCTGTCCTAATATCGTCTTAAGGAGTGTTGTTTTACCACTTCCGTTTGGGCCGATTAATGCCGCGCATTCCTGTCGATACAGTTCTAAATTAGGCACCGTGAACAAGGATTTATTGGGATAACCTATGGCAAGATCATTCGTTCGCAAGACGATGTGGCCGCTTCTTTGGCTTTCTTTGAGTGAAATTTTAAATGATTGGTGGTTTCCATCAGGCATTTGAAGCTGCCTAATGGCCTCGGCTGCTTCGGCCACGCTCATAGGTCTGCGCGAACCGCCACCTATCGCATCGCTAATCTGCGACCAATTCTTTCCCTGGGTCCCTTCCAGACCAATCTTTTTGATGGCCTCCAACTCGCGACTGATTCGGCTTAATTTGCCTTTGGCCATTTGAGTTCGCTGACCGGCGATATTTCGCCGGATATAATCTAATTCTTTTTCCAGATATTGCTTGCGGGATTCAAATGCCTGTCGGCGCCGTGTCCATCTTTCCTGACGTTGTTGCAAATAGGCGCTATAGTTTCCTCGATATTCTTCAATCTGCTGCCGGCTCATTTCCCAAATAGTGTTCATCACCCGATCCATGAAATAACGATCATGGCTAACAAGCAAGATGGCTCCTTCCCAACGGTTTAGCGTGCCTTCCAACCACTCAATTGCCTGGACATCTAAATGATTTGTCGGCTCATCTAATATCAAAAGCTCAGGTTTTTCTAACAGAAGTTGGGCTAACAACAATCGCGTTTTCTGTCCACCGCTAAGATGGTTTAGCTTTATGTGCCAATCCTCTTGTTCAAATCCAAGTCCCTGTAAAACACGTTTGGTCCGAATCTCATAATCATAACCACCGGCGAGTTCGAACTGCTCCAATGCAACGCCATATCGTTCAATAAGCGTCTCATCTGTAGGTTCTTGTGCCATTTCAGCTTCCATTTTACGAAGCTTCTCTTCCGCCTGTCTTAAATCTTCAAAGACAGCCATCATCTCTTCATAAACTGAGTGCTGTTTACCAGCAAAGGCCTGTGCCGCCTCCTGCGGTAGGTATCCTAAGCGTTTCCCCTTAGCCCAACTAACATGGCCCGTCGAAGGCGTTGTCAGGCCAGCTAAAACTAGTAGCAATGTCGTTTTACCGACGCCGTTTGGACCAACGAGTCCGATTTTGCCGTCATTCGGTATGCTGACCGAGATATTGCTAAATATGTCGTTTGGGCCAAAGGATTGGCTCAGTTGGGTGGCAGTTAAGATGGCCATAGTCGACCTGAGATTATACCTTATCTGTCGTGATTCTGAGCAAATAGAGCAGGTGAAATTAAAATCCTAATACTGGACAAGGTCAAAAGAATAAGCGGGTTTGACAGCCGTCTAGAGTCTGG
>JBFFVR010000179.1:0-3615 GCA_041570685.1 Promineifilaceae bacterium (SeqCode) | reverse complement strand
TTAATCTTGGGTGCATATGTCTGGCTGCTCTTTAATGGTCCGAACCTTTCAACTGTCCAGGGACTCGTGGTACAGGTTACAGCCCAAAAGATTGTTGTTTACTCGGCAATCATAAGCGTGTTAATTCAAGCCTACGGTGCCGAAAAAGTGATGGCGAAAAATCAGGGTGGCCCGGCCAAAGAATTGGTAACTGCCTGAATCTAGATCGATGTCCGCTAGTTGCCTCAAGTTACAAGTTGAACCACTGACCTGTTTGGGCGATTAGGGCGTTATTCATTTCCACAAGTTTTCTGGCCCTACTGTTTTGGTCTAAAACAGGATTTGTGTGATTAAAATGGGTGAGCACCAGCTGAAATGGCTTATTAGAAAAGGTGTTCAGAGTCTCGGGTATGTGGGGATGAGCTACTGGGGGGCGACCGCCCAACTCCTCATCGCTAAAGAAGGTGCCGTCGGCTAACACGACATCCAAGTCCTTCAAATCCTCTTTCGATTTGTGCCATAAAGTCCAATCGTCAATATCCGGCACGTAGAGCAATGATCTACTTGGTCCTTCAATTCGATAGGCTGCGGTACCACTTGCCAATTCATCGCGATGGGGTACTGGTATGGCTTTGATGGAAAGATCTGGGGCTAGCCAGTACCGCTTGTTTGATCTAATGGGCACAGGGCGAAAGTTCTTAATCAAAGGTTGCCACAATTTTGTTTCGCCAAGTACTTCCAAGAGCTCTTGGAAAGCATGAATTGGTAGTGACTCGACATTCATTCCCTCGGGGCCAAGTTGGCCAAGACCAGCGGTATGGCCCATATGGGCATGAGTTAAAAAAATGCCATCAGGTTGCCGAAGGCGATCGCTTTGGGTTGGGTGAGGACCAAGCTCCTCAGCTAGATAATTTAGCTGATACTTGATATCCGGAGTCGCATCGATAAGCCAGACCCCAGAGGGCTCTCTTCTAGCGTCGACGATACCCAGGCAGGCTGCATATTGCGCCGGGCCTTTGCCTTCATATGCCTGGCTGCATCTATAACAACGGCAGCCAACATGAGGTAAGCCGGCATCCTGCATATTTCCGAGAATAATGATCCTAACCGGCCCCTTTTCGCTTAAAGGCATCTTTATATTTCTGAGCGAATTTTTAGCGGTAATCTCCATCGCCTCGAATCGTTCCACGTTCCAGACGAGAGTACAGCTTCTCAATGTTAGCTTCAGCTACTTCTGACAAGGATAAGTCAAGCTCGGTACAGATCTGGGCCAGATACCAAAGCACATCGCCGAGTTCTTGTTTTAGAGCTTGGCGATCATCTTCTGTGATCTCGCCATTTCTATCACGAAAGATCTTCTTGATTTTTCCCGCTACTTCACCAACTTCATTTGAAAGGCCAAGGGTGGGATAAACAATAGGATGATCGACAGGGATCACATTCCAAGTCTTACGCGAAGCGGTTTGATAATCATTCAGACTTTCAATATGCATATATTTTCTCCCTTATGAACACAAATAGAGGTGCGCTTGACCAATCATTTCACCTCAGAAATGCCTTAATTGCGAGCAAGTGTAGCGATAGAGCAGGGATCTAACCAGAAAGTAGTCCTCGACAACCATTGATGCTTTGCTAGAATTGTCAGCTAATCTGCGCAAGACAAGAGGAGAATAGCAAATGCGTGAATTATCTCGCTTATTAGTCCGAATTCCTACTTCTGCCACGTTGGCTGTCAATGATAAAGCCAGGGCCCTTCGAAAAGAGGGGCATGATATCATCGCTTTGGCTGGTGGTGATCCTGATTTTGATACGCCTGACCATATCGTGCAAGCGGCCTTTAAGGCGATCCAAGATGGTCAGACCCATTATCCAGCACCCACAAAAGGTACACCAGAATTGCTCCAAGCAATTGCCGATAAAATGGTGCGAGACCATAATGTTCATGTGAAGGCCGGAACAGATATTGTCGTAACCTCAGGGAGTAAATGGGCGCTTAACTTGGCCTTAGCTTCAGTGGTTAATCCAGGAGATGAAGTACTTTACTTCGAGCCAGTCTGGGTATCTTATCCACCAATAATTCGCCTATATGATGCTGAACCTGTGCCAATTAATCTCTCCAGTGATGACAATTTCACGATTAGCTACGATGTGATCCGGGAGAAGATTACGCCCAAAACGAAGGCGATTATGGTGAATTCTCCCAACAATCCAACCGGTAGGGTCTTAAACCGCGGCGAAATTCAAGCTATCGTTAATGTAGCTAATGAATTTGATTTATTCGTAATTACTGACGAAGTGTACGAAAAAATCATATTCGATGGTCACACACATGCCGCCCTTGCGTCTGAAGAAGGAATGGCGGGAAGAACGCTTACCGTAAATGGGATGTCAAAAGGATATGCCATGACAGGATGGCGGTTGGGTTGGCTAGTTGGCCCGACGGCCGTGATGAAATTGGCCGCCAAAATGAATAGCCAAACAATTACTTGTGCCGCAACCTTTACCATGGCAGCGGCTATAGCTGCCCTTAATGGTCCCCAGGATGCTGTTGAAGAAATGCGTATTTCTTATCAAGAACGACGGGATTTTATGGTTAAAGAGCTAAATGCGATCCAGGGGATCAAGTGCGCAAACCCAGATGGGGCTTTCTATCTGTTACCACATTTCCCGGATTCGGGTATGAATAGCCTTCAGTTGGCAGATTATTTACTAGATAAAACTGGGATTGCCGCGACACCCGGTATCGCCTTCGGCCGTAGCGCGGAGCAGCATTTGCGCTTCTCTTTCGCTACGGCAATGAGTGATCTTGAAAGAGCTATCGAACGATTGGCCAAAGTCGTGCCAAATATGTAAATATTTTTCAACCGATACAAATTAACCGGGCAGTATCTGCCCGGTTTTTACATTATGTTAATAAACTCTCTCAAACGGCAAATTCAGTCGCCGGCAACCGTTCTGGATGAATTATCGAAAGCCCCGTCTGAACTCACGGCTACAAGACCCCGTTGCCAGGGCCAAGCACCCACGGTGACATTTCTTCGTTGAAAACTAACTATCGCTAGAGCTAAAAATAGAGTAGAAAGAGCGATCATCAGGAGCAATTCGGCATTATTTAGATTGCCTTCCAGGACACGGTTCACGTCATAATAGCTAAAAACGAAGAGAAATTGAATATCGCTAAGAAGCTCGACAATTTTTGCTAAATTATTGCCGAAATAGCTAATCACGAGAATGGCCGTTGCCGTAATTGCAGCATATCGTCTGCTTGGCATGAAGGTTGCAAGAAATAGACTGAGTGCGGCAAAAACATTATCAAGGGCCATGTTGCAAATGTCGCTAGAACAAGATCGCCAGCCCCTACACCGCCGGTGTCTATATCGGTTGGTAAAGCGTTCATAGAGATAACAGCTGAACCGCCTACAATGAGTAGCATTAGTAGCAGGGCAATCCCAAGCGCCACACCCTTGGAGAGAACAATTTGCCAACGACGCAGTGGTAATGCCATTAATGCCTCTAGAGTGCCGCTATCTTCCTCACCGGCCAATGTTCCGGTTCCGTTCACTATGGCATAGATCCCTAATAGGATCGGAAGAAAGGTAAATACCTCGGAGATAATGTTTGCCGGTCATATTACGG
>JBFFVR010000178.1:0-3629 GCA_041570685.1 Promineifilaceae bacterium (SeqCode) | reverse complement strand
CTATTGTCTGCTGAAATGCCCGGGGCGTAGCTCAGCTTGGAAGAGCGCTCGGTTTGGGTCCGAGAGGTCGTCGGTTCAAATCCGGCCGCCCCGACTTGGGCAAGCGGCAGTGGTGTAGGGGTAACACAACAGCCTTCCAAGCTGTTATCATGGGTTCGAATCCCATCTGCCGCTCCTCTGGGGCCTGTAGCTCAACGGCAGAGCGGTCGGCTCATAACCGATTGGTTCCAGGTTCGAATCCTGGCGGGCCCACCTTATTGAATAAATTAGAATTCTTAAGCGAGGTTTCTTCGACTGGTCGGGGGAACCTTTTTTGTATTGAATCTTTGAAACAGGGAATAGATTGACTATTTTGGCAGAAAAAAGCCCTGTTCGTGCCAATTCATGATATAATATTGATGAGAATGACTGTTCTTACACATCAATTCCCCCAAATTTCTTAACCCCCATGAATATTCTACAAATAAATATCAGATGCCTGAAGGCTCAATTTAAGGAGGATGGTCGGTAAATATCGAGCTGACCATCAATGGACCAGCGTCAACAAGACGCTAAGAGAAATCAGGAAATTACAGGAAGACAGGCGATATCGTGACGGCCGAGAGGCCTTCTTCATCGAAGGAGTCCGGAACTTCGTACAAGCCTCCGATAACAACTTTGATTGGGTCGTAATAGTATATAGCGAGAAATTGTTAGTCGTGCCCTTAGCCAGAAAACTGGTGCGACAGATTCGAAGAAAGGGAGTCCCAACAGTAAGGATCTCGCCGGAAAAATTCCGTTCGATCTCTCAAATGAAACGGGCATCTGGCGTTTGTGCCATCGTTCGGCAAAAATGGACCGACTAGATTTCCACAAAACCCGATACAGGTCTGTGTTGGGTGATTCTCGGACACGTCCGATTTCCCGGAAATTTTGGCACCTTGATTCGCACATCTGAAGCAATAGGTGGAGCCGGTTTTATTCTGCTCGACCGTGGTGTCGATCCCTTTGCGCCTGTTACAGTGAGGGCCACCATGGGGGCTCTTTTTCGGCAACAATTTATTCGCACCACTTACCGAACGTTGAGAGATTGGTTATGCCAGCACGATGGCCATGTCATCGGTGCCTCACCAGATGGAATCAGCAGTTTTCACCAATATAACTTCCCCCCCAAAACACTATTGTTCCTTGGCGAAGAAAGGCAAGGGCTCACTTCGCAACAAAGATTGATGTGTGACGCCATCGTTCAGATTCCCATGGTCGGTTTAGCCGATTCTCTAAATTTAGGTGTGGCGGGAAGTCTATTGATGTATGAGGTTTTTCGAGGTAGAAATGGATGACTGTGGGGGCGAATGGCTTCAAAATAGGGGGTATTTCGGCCGTGATTTTGTAGGGTTGGGCACCTGTTAAAGAGGCAATTAATCTGTGACCGCATTTTTCCCTAGGGGGATCCAAGGAGCTTGACTGCTCAGACGCTCGTCTAGAATTGGCAGCGGTCTACCGGTGAAAGCGTTATATAATCTTAAGAGAGGTTCGATGACCTGACCCTCATAAGCATCATCGCTCACTGTAGGCCAACGCGGATCTCGCACCCTGGAACTATCTATCCATTTTAACGTTGGAATCGCACCCATTGCTGGTGTGCCGTCAACCAGATCCCACCATGCCCAGTGAAAGTCATCTTCTTCATAGCCAACAAGTCTCATCGAGACCGTTAAGTCGCTCGCCACAGGTCCAGAGCTAACAAAGTCTCCATCGATTTCTAAAGGTTTTCCGGGTTCAAGAGATTGATGATTCTGTGTAGACGGCCCTAGCCAGATGATGCCTTGACCATGAGGCACGAAATAAGAGTCGTTAACGGTCGACAAAGCGGAGTTAGCTATCTCTTGACCCCAAGGACCAATCCAATCTGACATCGGTAGCGATTCATCCGTCAGATCCTTTGCTTCTACCCAAAAACCAGCATCGTTTTTCCAGTGTAGATACAGTCGCTTGTTTCCGGGTATCGTGTTATCCCAGTCATAACCGATCAATACAGTATTGTCATCCGAATCGGCTGTCGGACGATGAACTTCATTGTCAGTAAAGACAGGTGCAGATAAACGCTCTACCTGAAGCGATGAGAGGACCGCATTAGCTGGGTCTGATATTTCAGTGAATGAATTTGGCGCATAGGAACCGATATGCAGTTCATACTCTCCTGGCGGAGTCGTAAGCAGCGGCGTCAAACGTAACTGGGTGAGATTAATACCCTCTGACCGCGTCACGGCTGGTACATCATCTTGGCCAAAGAGCTTTCCCTCGTCGTTCACGAGATGCGCAAATAAGTTGCTCTGCTCGTCAATATCAGATGCCTTTTGCCAGGCCAAGGTCAATACGATTTCAGATCCAGGCGCGACGGACTTTTCGTCCAACTCGTACCCTAATACATCAATTTCTTGCCTCAGTTTAATGTTTAAAGGTAGAAATTCCGGAGGAAGAGCTGTTCGTACTTCATGGGAAAACAAGAAAGCATCATTCAAAGGCTCAGGCGGCGGCAAATTGGCATAAGCGGGTTCATTAAAATGGGTGGCAATAACCGGCCGGCCCTTTTCAAATTCTTCTTCGATTCGTCTTGCCCAGGTTTCAGCATAAGGTTCGCCAGTAGGGAATACAAATTCAACTTCAACATCCGGCCGCAGACCTTCTACCCTTTGTAAATACCATAACGGGGTTGCCCAATGCCAATCGGCCAAAATGATCCCATCGGCCGGTGCTTGCTCTAATAGAGGCTGAGTATAGTTGCGTGTTGTGGCATCATTATGAAGAAAGGCATAGCTTGGATACTTTTCAAATACAACCTGGATACTTGTGACCAAGATTAAACCAATCGCCACGGCACTTATGGCCGTAAGCAAGCTCGGATATTTAAAGCGATTCGGTAAGGCCTTCTGAGTGTCCATCAATTGGCCGACGAGATAACCTATGGCGATCGCCCCAAGCACATAAGTTGGCATCATGTATTCAACTGTTTGAGGGGCCCGGTAGGAGGCAGCCACCACCGTGTAAAGGATGATGCTAATAGCTAGTATCAAACCAAGCCAGCGATCTCGCCACAGAGCTAATAGCACGCCTATCGCCGTCATTGCCAGGAGCACGGGAGGGATCTGAAAAGTAGCCACATTACCCATCATCCTCAAACGATTCCAGAAGACAGCCGGATCCTCGAGGAAGAATAAGTCACCTCTGAAGCCTAAGGCGAGCACATGGTTGATGAATCCAGATAAGGTTAACAAGTCTTCCGGCGTGCCCACTGCACCCGCGTAGGCCCTAATGGGGAAATACAATAACGGTATAAGGCCCAGAAGTCCTGTGAATACAACAAGATACAAGACCCTTCTTGTTATCAGCTCCCTGGGAAAAACAATTATGACAAAGGGGACTAGAACCACCGCCAGAAATATTAATGAAGGGTGATGGGTTATCCCAAGTACTAAGGTGAGAACGAATAAGAGCAAGTACCTAACAAGCTGTCTAGCGTCTGGCTCGCTGGCTTTATTTTTAGAGCTGGAATCGCTTATTATCGGCCTTGTTTTTTGCCAAATTTTGATGGCTAGCAGCAGCAGAATTGCCGTATATAAAGCAGTCAAGCTCCTAATATTGGCAACAGT
>JBFFVR010000177.1:0-3680 GCA_041570685.1 Promineifilaceae bacterium (SeqCode) | reverse complement strand
GGTCTGCTCCAATGGTTTTGGCCACGGCCGTGCCAAATAAGAACGGGCCGATAAATTCAGCGATGGCAGCAATGGTAAGGGCCTGGCGTTGTCCCATCGCTCTTGATGAAATGACTGTGGCTACCACATTGGCGCTATTGTGAAAACCATCGAGAAATCCAAATGAAAGGATCAAAATATAAAGCACCACAAAAGTTATGGAGAGGGACATGTCCCTATTTTCCGCGTCAAGTCAATGAGGGTCAATAATCATTGGATAATCTGCTGGTTAGAGACCAAGGACAGGTTTGAATTGAAGGGATTCCTGGCTTTCATCATATTTCAGGGACGAGGAGTTACGTGCCATTTTCCAGGAATAATATTTCAATTGGCCATTTCAAGATTCCGTTCTACAATCGAATCCATCATGATCTCTCGTCTGGACCTTATTGGAACTTCGGGGAACGAGGTTTCCACTCAATCAAAGGCACGACCCCGGCGTAGTTACCTGAGTGGGTGGCTTATTCTGGGATCTCTGACGGCTATATTTTTGGCCTGGCTCCTGTTCCGTTGGCTAATACAACCTACATGGCCCGGCATCCTGCCCAATTTTCTTAGAGAGCTCTCGGAACTCACCCAAATTGCTGCTGCCGTCACTTTATTGGTTCTGTGGGCAGGACTCCTTTGGCGCCATTATCGACGGCCTCCTGCAACACCATTTCAAGTTTTAAGTCTCGAAGAGCTCTTTGAATTAAGTCCGAAGGGGTTTGAACATTACGTTGCCGATTTGTTCAGGCAAAAGGGTTACAAAGTAACCGTTCGAGGAAGAAGCGGCGACCATGGCGTAGATTTAGAATTAATAGGTGATGGATACAAGAAGGCAATTGTTCAGTGTAAACGTTACCGAGATACGGTTGGAGAGAAGATAATCCGCGATCTTTACGGAACATTGTTGCACGAACGGGTATCACGAGCCTTCCTGGTCACAACGGCCGACATCTCAAGTGCAGCCCGTCGCTGGGCTGAAGGCAAGCCGATTACGCTTGTCGATGGCCAAACATTGGTCGAAATCGCCTCATCGCTGGCAGAAAGGATTCAAACTGACTGAAGAACAAAAGGAAGAAACGAATCTGTCCATGACTATCGCCAGCTATGATCAGATAGCCGACGATTACTTCTCTCGCTGGAAGGATAGATCGCCAATCGAGAGTATAACCAGACGATTCATCGCTATGCTCAAAGCCTACGGGCTTTCCAAAGAGCTAATAGTCGATGTTGGATGTGGGCCAGGTTTCGACACTGCGACTTTTCACAGGGAGGGGTTATCGGCTATCGGTGCCGATCTATCGGCCAATATGCTAAAGTTAGCTAGAGAACAATATCAAGGCGATTTTATCCTGGCTGATATGCGCCGTTTGCCTCTTGCCCAGAAGGTAGGTGGCTTATGGGTCTCTGCCAGCATGCTTCATATCCCCCTTGACGATGTACCGGAAACTCTAAGAAATTTTTCTCACTTCCTCTTGCCGGGTGGACTCTTGTATTTATCGTTAAAGTTGGGAAACAATGCTGACTGGCGTACCGGACCGTACGGTGAGGCTCGCTTTTTCACTTATTACCAACCAGAAAGGCTTGATAAAATGATTCGGGAGGCGGGCTTTCAAATCGTCGAAGGATGGCAAAGTGGGGTTTTAGAAGATCAGACCCAGTGGCTTATGCGTTTTGCCCGCAAAGCACCGCCAGGCAACTTTGAATCGTTAGAACTCTTGAAATAGTACAAAATCCCAAAAGAACTCAATCCAAAATTTAAGAAATAAAAGGCAACTGTCTATGACCACAAATATCCTTCTCATCCGTCACGGCCAAACGGATTGGAACAATTCCAAACGCTGGCAAGGCCATACAGATACGCCACTGAACGCCAAGGGACGGGAAGAAGCAGATCTGCTGGCTGCTCGCCTGACTGGCTGGCCTATTCAGGCCATTTATACCAGTGACCTTTCCCGAGCCTCTGAAACAGCTGAGTCTTTAGGCAAGGCCTTAAGCCTGGAGCCAATTTCTGATTCTTCATTAAGGGAGCGAAACGGCGGCGATTTCGAAGGTCTAACCTCAGAGGAGATGAAGTTGCGTTATGAAGATCTTTGGCAGAAGGTGCGTTTGGAGGGAGCAGCTCCTCCTGGAGGCGAATCGAATAGACAGGTAGCCCAACGGATCGTCCGGGCATATGAGAACTATCACGACCAACATTCGGGCCAGATGATCGCCTTGGTCAGCCACGGTGGTACGTTAAGAAACTTGATTTCCTACGTACTTGGTTTTCCTTTAGGAAAACAGGCTTCGATAGCCATACTCGAAAATACCGCTATAAGTATCATCCGCATAAATGAATATGGGCAACAACTAGCATTGTTTAATGACTCAACTCATCTAAATAGAATTGAAGCGGGATCGGCAACTAAGATATTAAGAAGGACAGTCGAGTAACTTGAGTCGATAACTGGCTCAAGGGGTTGGTGTAGCACAAAGCGGTTCTCCAAAGTACGAAACTTCTTTAAACTGACCATCGGCCGATTCAACGCGAAACGACCCGGGATTGCCGCGACAGGACGCCCACTCATACTCAAACACAGGACCATCTACCAGCAACCCATCACGATAATATACGTATTCTCCACCCCCACCTTGGGCCGTAATTGTCACAGTGGCAATTGATTGCTTATAGGTATCGTCTTTAAATCGCCACGCTATATGGTATTGAAAATCCAGTGGACCAGCGTCAGCATCAGGCGTGTCAGTACTAAAGGGAGCGACCGTGTTCGGGGACCTAGTCGGCGGTCGTTTCGTGGCCGTTGGTGCCAAAGTCTCGGCCAATGTAGGCTGTTGAATAGGTGTGAATGTAGGCAATTCCTCTTCTTCACTTTCAGCAGTTGTCGTCGGTAAATCGGCGGGAATCGTTTCAGGTGCTCCTGGTGTGGGTTGTGGAACGGATTCTTCGGTAGGTGGGATATCGGTGCCAGTTGGCACAGGTGGCTCCGTTTCCTCGCCAGATCGCGGCGCATTACAGGCCAAAGCGGCGAGAGCTAGCAGGATGATAAACAGTCCGACATTTTTGATTATCGACGTTATCTGGGCCATCGTACCCTCCTGTAGGCCATGAAGGTCAACTTTAATCAGACCTTGCGTCCCCTCGCAGTTCCGGCGATTCAGATTTGCGCCGCTGGTAGGTCAATCAAGCGACATTATAACATGACCCGGGACTGAAGCCAGCAATCACAACTCCAACAGGAGATGATTGTCTCATAGGATTATTTGCGGGTTAGTACCATTGGTTTATACTTCTCCCCTGGTAAAAATCCATAGCTTCCAATGAATCTCAAAAGTCGATTTAGGAAACTCCCTGGCAGATATTGAACGCCATGCACTTACCGATTGATAGGCCATAGAAATGACTAAAAATAATTTGCCTCTTGTTGACGAAATTATCGAGGAGCAATTAACCGATTCCGTTGAATTGCTTCGCCAGCTTTGCGCTATACCCAGCGTCACTGACGATCGCCAGGCCTCGGCTCAATGTGCTGAATTTGTTGCGGAAATACTGAAATCACATGGCTTGGAAACCAAACAATTTGACACCGGCGGCAATCCGATCATTTATGGGGAAGCGGCAGGTAAAAGTGATAAAACTATCCTGTTCTACCTTCACT
>JBFFVR010000176.1:0-3699 GCA_041570685.1 Promineifilaceae bacterium (SeqCode) | reverse complement strand
GCCGGCGCCAAAACACAAATGGTCTCCCTGGTAGCGGCCGTGGCAATCTTGATTACTGCGGTGGCCCTGACGCCCCTCTTCCGCACCCTTCCTGAAGCTACATTGGGCGCTATCGTCATTCATGCCGTCTGGCACAACATCAGTCTCAGGAAAATCAGCCAGTATCGCTCGATCACAAGACTGGACTATGCTACGGCGCTTGTGGCCATGTTAGGTGTTTTGGCTCTGGGGTTATTACAAGGGTTAGTGCTAGCTGCGCTGCTGGGCTTGATCGTACTGCTATTTGGAACGAAGCAGCGCAATACCTTTGAGCTGGCACGGGCGCCAGGAACGGCCGTTTACCGTAGCATCGAGCATTTCCCGGAGGGCGAAACGTTTCCTGGTCTTCTCATTATTCGCTTTGATGGCTCACTGTTCTTTGCCAACGCCCACGACTTTTTGACCGCTGTCCGTCAAGCGATCGCAGCCACGGATCCGACACCAGATGTGGTTTTGCTCGACGGCGAATCGATGAATCATGTTGACGCTACCGCTGTCATTACGTTGAAAGAGTTTCAGGATCAACTGCTGCAAGAGAATATCCAGATTCGGTTCGCGCGCGTCAAAACTGCGGTTATGGATGTGATGGTGAGTGGCGGACTGGAAGAGGTGATTCCGGTAGAACATTTTTATCCCACCCTTCAGTCGGCCGTCGATGCTTATCTGACCGAACAGAAGCAAGAAGACACTTCTACTTAGGACTTGGGTGACGAGAGACCTCAGCCAGCAACACAAGATCTAGCATGAGATCAAAATGCCAACGGATGCTGAAGATCAGAAGATTGAATTGATTGAAAGAAGTGACGTTCAATCCTTTTCAGTTAAGTACTGGTGGCTCAATTTAGTTCGCGGATTGGCCGCATTGGCAATAGGCATTGGCTTGCTTTTGCCCGTTGAGGTATTCTTCAGAGTTGATCATCTCAAAACGATTCTATTTCAATTCATCGGTATCTACTTGCTGATCAGTGGAATAATGAGTCTGATCTGGGGATTCTCTAGTCGCAGGAAATTCGGATTGTGGTTGTTAGCCGGCATCTTAGGCGTGACAGGAGGAATTGCCTTCTTCCTAAGGTCAATACTGGTAACCGCTTTATCTGCCGATGTACTAACAATCACCTTCGGACTCATAATGCTGCTAGCGGGCTTCATTCACTTTCTTGGTGGATTTCGCTTGAGCGAAGCTTACGGCCGCCGTTGGTCATGGAGCCATGAGTTTCTAGGGTTAGTGGAGATCGGCACTGGTATATTGATATTTGTTTCACTATTCGTGTCCGTTGAAAATCTCAGAATCATATTGAGTTCTTGGGGGCTTGTGGCCGGTGTTGGCTTGCTGGCGGACGGCATAAGGATGCGCAATCTAAAATCCACCGTGGAAGAATCAAAAGTCAGCCAACTGCCTGACTTACGAGAGAATGATTCAGCAAGCTAAGTTAAAAGGAATTGGTTAAGATGAATTACACAAGACAAGAATCGACTCAAGACCCAGGTATGTCCGAAGGTCGCTCCGAACACCTGTCCCTAAATGCGGCCGGATACAAATTCAAGCGTCTTGCAGCACTTTTCGATGGGCGCGTTCAGATCAAAGGTTGCAATGCTCAATACGAAGCGATGGCGATCGGTGACATGAACACGCACGTTTTCAGTGGCCCGCAAACACTGGACGTGACCGAGATTGGCTTGCATCCGTTCATGTTGGCCTTCGCCAACGACGATTTTCGTGCTTACACACTGTTGCCCGTCTTTCCGCTACGCCTATTCCGTCACAAGAGCATTTTCATCCGCACTGATCGCAGCATCAACAAACCCGAGGATCTTATCGGTAAGACCGTCGCCACGCCAGGCTATTCATCCACGTCGCTGACCTGGATACGTGGCATGCTCCAGGACGAATATGGCGTTCGGCCGGAAGATATCAATTGGATCATTACGTCCCAGGATTCGTCGGCCAATGTCTCTGGCAAGACATCCAAGCAGGAACAAGTTATGCCCGAAGGAGTCTCGATTAAGACGGGACCTGCTGGAAAAGATGAGTCAGACTTGCTTGAATCGGGCGAAGTTGACTTTCTGTTTCACGCAGCCGAACCCAGGGCGTTTATCCAGGGTCATCCCAAAGTGGCTCGGCTCTTTCCCGACTACCGGGTGACGGAAAGGGCCTATTTCGCCAAGACTGGCATCTTCCCAATCATGCACGCCGTAGCCGTCAGGAGAGAGCTACTGGCGCAACATCCATGGTTGGCCCACGCTGTCTTTGATGCCTATTCCCAGGCCAAACGGCTTGCCTATCAACAGATGAGGAAGATCGGTTGGGCCGATGACATGCTGCCCTGGTATGGCCAGGAACTAGAAGAGACCCGCAAGTTGATGGGCGCTAACTTCTATTCCTACGGCATCAAGGCCAATCGAGTGACTTTGGAAGCGTTGTGCCGATACTCATATGAGCAGGGACTGAGCAGTCGTAAACTGACGATTGAAGAGCTCTTTGCCCCAATGAGTTTTGAGTTTGCCGAGTCTTGAAGTTCATTTCAAAGTCTGTTTAATCTACGCTAAACCCTGCCTGAGATTTGCCTCGCGCCGCGCTTATATCGTCATTACTCTTTTGATCATCTCTTGAGTGAAGCCAAAACACTTAACTTGATACAGAAATGCTGTTTGCTAAACCCCTCAATCTTAACGGTTTAAGCTCCATCTCGATCCTTACTGCTTACCTATAAGGGTAGCCTTCCGGAAATCGCATCCGGAAATCAAAATCTGGCTATTGAATATTGGATAAGTTTTCGTACCGGTATTGACACCGGTTTTGATGGCTATAGAATATCGAGAAGACTATTCAATTTTGCCTGAAGAGGCTCATTTACAATAGCGTTGCAAATGAGACCCCACGGTTCTTAACATAACCGCTAATTGTTAAAGGATTCTACCACGAGTATAATGACATCACAGGCGTGATTCCCGTTCGAGGTTCACATCCGTGAGGTTTCGAGTTCAAGCTCCTCCAAGCAGATCCCGTTCTTAAGTCTAGCTCCCTATCTTCTTTGAATTCGTTAAGGCTCCAATCACCCGAACCTGAATATCCGACTTTAGAACAATGATCTCAAAATACAAGGTGGTCTATAATTTCAGTTATGTAAATTAAGAAGACGGAGGTTAAATTGCCCTTAACTGATCGTCTATCAGACTGCATTAGCGTGCCTGATACTCATTCTATGTTCCAGGTGTCGCTCGGTGAATGTTAAATGATGTTTTGTCCGGATTCCATGCATTTTCTTTACCATTCATCGCTATCATGAAGATCCAATATAACTAAGGATATTATCTCAAAAGCCTTCAATCTAGGAGAGGCGCAGCGGGCACATGCGCGCTGTTGCAGGTTTTCATGGGGTGTCCTATATTTACTGTTCATAACGAGAGAGTGCACTACGAATTTAACTCGCGGTTCACTTATCTTCGCCTTGTTGTGGAGAGCAATGGCTCTTCAGAAATGATGTCCAAGTGTTCGACATGGATCTCCTTAGGGGCATTCTCCAAAAATAATCCGCGTGACTGTGAAGTCAGGCGGTTTTTTGCTTTATTTGGCTCGGGATTTGGAAGAAATAGAGGCATAAAGGCCAGATTCGATGCTTTTATTCGGCCACGAGAGTTCGATTCTCCTTGGGTGTAACG
>JBFFVR010000175.1:0-3708 GCA_041570685.1 Promineifilaceae bacterium (SeqCode) | reverse complement strand
TCAGCTTTTCAGTGGCTTATTGGAATTAAACGATGATGACGAATTAGTACCGGATATGGCCCAACATTGGGATGTCCGTAATGATGGGAGGCAATATATCTTTCACTTGCGGGAAAATGCTGTCTGGAGTGATGGGGTTTCGGTGACAGCCAGTGATTTCGAATTTTCCTGGAAGCGCTCCTTACATTCCGAAATGACAGAGGGGTTGGCGAGCTTGCTTTATGACATTGAAGGTGCTCGATCTTATCATCAGGGAAGCGAGACAGATCCCAATAAGGTTGGTGTCCATGCCCAAGATGACTTTACTTTACATGTAGATCTGGATTGCCCCTGCAGTTATTTCCTCCAAATCCTGGCTCAACCTTTCACCTTCCCTGTGCCGAAACACATGGTAGAGCGATTGGGTTCTGCTTGGGCCGAGCCAAAGCATATCGTGACCAATGGCCCCTTCAAAATCAAAGAATGGTTCCCGTAAGAGTCAATCCTCCTGGAGAGAGATCCTAATTACTCTGGTAATTCTCAAGGAAATGTATCACAGATTCAGTTTTTGATAAGATCGGCAGAATCCTGGATAGAACTGTACGAACAGAATGAGGTCGATTTTGTTCCCTACGTAACAAACGTCCAAGCCTTTAATAAAGTGATCCACTTCTACTCCGATGAACATATCTCCCTCCCTATCCCAGCGACCGGCGTTCTGCAATTCGATGCCAGCCGTCCGCCCTTCGACGATCTGCTAGTTCGGCAGGCGCTCGTTCTGGCTATTGATAGGCAAGGTGTCATAGGACGGAGAGCCAAAGGGGTGTTTTTCCCTGCCACAGGGGGATTGGTACCGCCAGGCATCCTCGGCCATGTGCCAGGCATCGCCTTGCCCTACGATCCCGATTTAGCAAGAGAAAAATTGGCCGATGCTGGATATCCTAATGGATTAGGATTTCCAAAAGTTGAAATTCTCATGCCAGACGTCATAAGATTTGGTGGTATTTATAGCCGCTTTGCCGAACAGTGGCAGGAAAATCTAGGCCTAAATATATCCTACGATTTTTGTGACTTTTACAATTTCAACTACCTGCGAGGAAAGGATAAATATAAAGCCTGGATTTGGGGATGGCATGCTGATTATCCGGATCCAGATAGCTTTCTTCGAGTGTATCTAATTATGAATCCAATGAATTGGTTTCATCAGGAATATGAGTCTCTGATCCAAAAGGCTAGAAAAATATCTGATTTGGCCCAGCGAATGGCCCTGTATCGTCAGGCAGAACTCATATTAGTTCAGGAGGCATCTGCGGTTCCCCTGAGTTATGCACGAGATCATATGTTGGTGAAGCCCTGGGTATCTAGCATACCTTATTCGGGTTTAAGTGGTGTGATAATAAAAGACACTGTCATTGAACCGCACGACTAATACTCGGCTAAATTGCTGGAGGCAACGGGTTAAATGGCTCGCTGAGACAGATCATTCAATTAAAACGAGCCCTGATAAAAGACGAAGAGCGAGTTTGTATTGGGAATCATTTGTGTTGCAGAGTAAATAGCTGGGCTTTTTTCTTGCCTGTAATTGGATTTTTTTTCGAACTGAAATAAGACCAGATAGAACTCAATCAGCTTGTTTTAAGGGTGGTGCCACAGTTGCGACAGTATTTATCACCCACGCCAGCGGGCTCGCCGCATTCATGGCAAAATTTTGCTCCACCGGTTGTTTTCCCTCTTCCCAGGGCTTGAGCCCGTCCTCTCTTAGAACGGCGGACAGGACGCGGTTTTACGACTCTGCGTTTGGAGCGATTATTGCTTGCCACCAACCATACTGCGGCCGCAGCCGCCAAAACGACGCCAGCAATGGCTAGCACAAGAAGCCAGTTGAAACCCGAGTCTGGAATGATGCTGCTAGAGGTGTCTGGCTCAAGGGAGCTAACTGTATTTGGTTGCTCAGCATCAATGACGGTCGCCGACAATTCTGGTCTGGCAAGCTCATAGTCGGCTTCAATACTAAAATCAGTTCCAGAAGGAACGGGTCTACTGGGCAGCAAGTGGTATGAGAGACCATATTGGCCAGAATTGACGCTCGCTGGATCTGGTGACACGTTTATTACCGAAGCCCGTGATGGTTGCTGGACAGACGCAGATAACTCTTCGACATCGAAATCAAACTGCCAATCAAAACTAAAACTACGTTGATTGCCATCGGCCGAATAGGGAGCGTAATATTCTAGGCGAAAGATGGGATCAGGAACCTGCATTGTGATCTGTCCAGGGGTGCTGTCATCGTATTCGATGGTGTAAAAATCACCGGCGGCATCGATTCTGGCGGCCGCGTTAATGGTTGCTTCTTCCGGAACAGGAATCGTGATGGTTGCTGGTAGCTCCGCAGCGGCCGGCAAGGTGCCGGTTAATAGAACCAAAACCGAAGGCTGGTCAAAATCAGGCCATAATTCAATATCAAGTGTTTCCAAGGCCGAAGTCGTACTCTGGGCATAACCAATCGTGATCCCTAATGAAGCGATGACCAGAAAAAGAAAAATTGCGAGTATAAAACGGCTCAATCGCCAGAGGTCGTTTTCTTCTTTTGAAATGTTTTTCGGTATCAATTTAATAACTCTTCTTAATTAGATTGAATCAATGATCAGAATGGTGGTTGCTGATAGATCCTGTATCTCCCGGAAGCCAGCTGCTAAGGTTGCCCGCGTAAACGCAGCCGGCTGGCCCGGCAATAGGGGCATTCTCTGTCGGTATAGTCGCGACCACAAGTATGGCAGGTGCGAGTTGGCACCTCAACTTCATCTTGCATCGAGCCCATGATCAATACTAATTCTTCACCTTCATGGGCGGCAAGCCAATGGGCGATATTATGGTGGCCAACAATCCAATGTCCTTCCTCATCGCGAGTCAAGACACCATTGGCTACATCGAGTTCCATTTCATACGCTTCCGCGGCTAACTTTAAGATGACCGCTCGTCTCATTGTGCTCATGGGAAAACCCCCTATTGCATTCATTTGAGCTTGTAGTCTATTATAACAATATAGCCGGGTGAGGATGGTTGACAAAATTCACCCTTATTATGTTATAAATGACACCTTCCAATAATATCTCTTGATTGCAGACAAGGATGGTAAATGTGACTGAAGCCGTGAAAAAATTAAAACGAGATCTAAAAATTCTTGAAGCGATGGCGGCTGATATGAGCGACTATCTGATAAGCCAACCCCTATTTTGGCCGCTCTCTGATACCAGTATGCCCCGACTGACTTTGGGTGGTTACTTGATGCGTCAGCATCGTCTCACTGGATTACGAAATCTACTCGAGCCAGAAGATCAGGTTCGCTTAGATAAGGCGATCAACGTTTTCAATGAAGCCCTGGTAGAAAAAGTTGTACGATTCGAACAAAAGGCTCATGAAGAATTGCATGCCAGGCTAAGACAATGGAGTGAGTTTCTGAAAGATGTCGGCAAGGAGTCGATTGCCGCCGGTGACTACTATTCATCGGCTGTTGAAACCAGGCTGATCATAGCTCTTTTGCTCGCTAAGTTGGAAATGCCACCATACGAACTAGATAAACGTGTGCTTGGGGAGTTGAGTTCATACGATACAGCCCTGCGCAACTATTGGCTAACCGGGGATTTCGTTTGGCATTCGGAATGGCAACCAGCTTACCCTAAAGAGTCGTTTTGGTGGCTGTACGGCCGGCCGCGCTCTTAGCACTAGGTT
>JBFFVR010000174.1:0-3719 GCA_041570685.1 Promineifilaceae bacterium (SeqCode) | reverse complement strand
GAGTTTAGCTTTGGGTATGCGAAGGAGGCTATTTACCTCAAAACATCAATGGAATACCAATTATTATTATATAAATAATATATTTTTATACACATCAAAATTACTATATTTATGTAAACTTTACTCAGGTATTCTGTCAATATTTAGAAGATTTGGTACGAGGGATATATCTTCTTGAATTTGGGCAACTAAGCTGGCAATGTCTGGGAATTTTCGCTCGTCACGAATACGTTCTACGAATTCCAGGGTCACTTCTTTCCCATAGATATCAGTATTAAATTGGATAATATGCGCTTCCACATTGAGGCCTGAGTTGTTGACAGTCGGACGATAACCTATATTTGTGGCCGCTTCATATCGACGTCCATTTACCCAAGCGTAAGTAGCATAAACACCGGTTGCTGGTAGCAGTTGTTCATCCCAGATAGATAAATTCGCTGTTGGAATACCAATGGTCCGTCCCCGACCATCCCCCCGAACTACCATGCCTGTTACCCGAAAATGCCTTCCAAGGCAGCCCGAAACATCATCCATATTTCCATCTTTCATGCTACGGCGTACACGGCTACTGCTAACCTGGTGGCCATCGAAACGAGTCATTCCTGGGAATGCCTCGACCGAGAAACCTATTTCCTCTCCTAATTTTTGTAGATACGGAAGATCCCCTTCTCGGTTATAGCCAAGGGCAAAGTTGCCACCCCATAATTGGTTTAGGTCTAAATGGCGTTTTAATTGCTCGATGAATTCAATAGCTCTTGTCTGACGTACGGACTCGGTGAAAGGGTGAGTGATGATCAAATCCAAGCCCTGTTGCGCCAATAATTCGACGCGTTCTTCCAGGGAGCAAATGTAAAAACGGCTCAAATCGCCACTAATTATTGTCCTAGGATGGGGATGAAAAGTCAGTATTGCCGGGCGTGCACCATTAGCTCGGGCAGCTGCCACCATGTTTTGGATCAGGTTTTGGTGCCCTCTATGGACGCCATCAAAAACACCAATGGCTAAGAAGGTTGGTTCTCGTTTGCTGACCTCTTCTAATCTGGATACTTGCTCAAATTTATCGTCCATCAGGGAAGCAATTTTACCTTATCCTTCCAAAGGTAGGTAGAAAATTTTCTTTGGTCGCCATAAGCCTTCATCGACAGTCAATATTCCGATAAATTGCCCATTTTCATCGAACGCCCTATGTAAATGGCCTGACTCCTGGTCTGGCATGGCCGGGATTTTTTGTCCGTAATACAAGGCCATGGCCGCATCCGATTCAAACTCGACTTTCTTTAAATGACTTACAGCCACTTCACTTTTCAACAGATAGGTTTGCCAATTATCTTCTCGCAGAAGGTTTAAAGGAGCGGCATCGTCAATCTGGAATCGGCCGACGGCAGTTCGTCGCAACGAAGATAAAACCCCACCACAACCAAGGATCTGTCCAAGATCGTGGGCTATCGATCGAATATAGGTCCCAGAAGAGCACTCAATGTGGAGTCCTAAATGAGGGGTTTGCCAATGGAGTATTTCCAGACATTCGATATGCACAGTTCGGGCTTTGAGATCAAATACTTCTCCCTTCCTGGCGTGCTTGTAAAGCGGTTGGCCTTCTACCTTGATAGCTGAATACATAGGTGGAATCTGTTGAATCTCACCATGAAATTGTAATAATGCTGCTTCTAATTCAGCTTTTGTTACCGACACCGGATTTTGGGCGATGATCCTTCCCTCCTGGTCATAGGTGTCTGTTTCTTGACCAAGCAGGATATTTGCCAGATAGTTTTTTGGCTGACCACTGACATATTCTGCCAAACGGGTGGCCCGGCCGACACAAATAACCAAGACGCCCGTGGCCAAAGGATCTAAAGTTCCAGTATGCCCAACCTTACGGATTCCTGTCAGCCGCCTAATTCGGTTTACTACATCGTGGGATGAAAGTCCGTCTGGTTTGTCGATGTTTAGCACACCGTCTATGTGAGACATAGTTCGCATGTTCATTGAAATTTGGGGAAATCGCAAAGACAATACTGTGATTGGCTGGTTCCACTTAGCTCTTCGTGAAACTTAAACGTTGCTGACGAATCGATTCTATTGAACGACCTATAACTAACTTTTCAGCTTCATTTAAGGGGCCGTCAACCGTGCAACCGGCGGCTAAATCATGTCCGCCACCCCCCAAACTTCTGGCTATTTGGGAAACGTTGTATGGGGGACGGCTGCGGAATCCCACAGAAACATGTCCGCTTGCTGTCTCAAGTAGAACTGCGCTCATCGCTGCTTCATCAACTTCAGAAAGCATATTACCTAAACCAAATGAGCTTGTCCCCATGTGTCCAGCTTCCTCTCGTTCCCTATTACTGATGCTAGTCCAGACGACACCATCTTCCATTTGCACATTATTAAGTCCTTTTTGCCAAACTAGGACTGTTGACATTGGCTTTATATCTAAGCCTTGGCTCGTTACTGAATATAAGTTTGCACCGGCCTCTACTAGGGTGGCGGCAGTAAATAGTGTGCTGGCAGTCACTCCGGCAGTTCGGAAACTCAGGGTATCGGTGACTAAACCGGTTAGGAGATTTGTTGCCAATTCTGGCGTTATCGTGAGTCCAAGGCTGTTGCTGAGATGGAATAGAATCTCGACGGTTGCATTTGCTTCAGGTATCACGATATCAATATCGCCATATTGTGTATTCGTGGTGTGATGGTCGATATTGATAATTGGGGGAAGAGGGCGTGAAAGATTAGCGTACGCGAGACCCATACGCTCTCTATCGCCAGCGTCCAATGCAATGATCAACTGATACTCAATTGCATGTTCAGGCTGTGACTTTATTTGATTGGAGCTTGGCAGAAAGAAAAACCGTTCTGGAAGGCCGTCATCACACACTAAGGTAGATTGTTTACCTAGCTGTTGTAGCATCAGTCCAGTAGCGACCAACGAACTGATCGCATCGCCGTCTGGCGACACATGAGTGATAACCAGCACGTTGCTGGCCGTACTAAGGGCTTGCTTTACCGCTTTGATGACGGAAGAAGATAACACTACTAAGCCTCATCTTCTTCTGTCTCTGAAGGAATATCCAAACTCTCCAACAATTGGTCAATACGCTGGGCATGGGCCAATGTTGGATCCCAGTGGAAGTGAAGATGGGGAACAGTGCGCACATCTAACCGACTGGCTAATTCTCGGCGCAAATAACCCTTGGCCCCATTCAACGCGCCCATAACTTCATCCTCACGAGATTCATCACCTAAGGCGTTAACAAAAATATCAGCGTATTGCAATTCGCGATCAAGATGCACAACTGTTATGGTTAAATCTTGCAGACGGGGATCGCGCATATCTCGCCGAACGAGCGTACTTAATATGTTCTTTATTTGTTCTGCGGTTCTTCTTTGCCTAATCTGGCTCATTCTGCCGCTCGCTCAACCACGAAAAATTCTATGATATCGCCCGGCATGAAATCATTCCAACCCTCGAGCGAAACGCCAAATTCGAAACCGGCTTTGACAACTCGAACGTTTTCTTGAAGGTGTTTGAGGCTGCCAATGTCACCACTGAATAAAAGTGAAGCATCGCGGATTACACGGGCTTTGCCATTGCGCCTGGCTTCTCCTGTACGCATAAAGCTGCCAGCTATGGTTCCAACACTGCGAATCTTAAAGGTCTGTCGAACTTCAGCTCGACCAATGATCACTTCCTCAAAAGTGGGGGTTAACATGCCTTTCAT
>JBFFVR010000173.1:0-3737 GCA_041570685.1 Promineifilaceae bacterium (SeqCode) | reverse complement strand
GCCAACAGGAGATTAAAAAAGAGGATTGATCCTTGCTGACCGCCCCATAAAGCCGTTACCTTAAGATAGGTTGGCATCTCTCGGCTTGATACGCTCCACACATATTGAATCGAATAATCATTATTCAATATAGAGAGGACCAGCATAACACAGGCAAGGCCAACTAGAGGAAAAATTATCAGGATGGCGTTGCGGCCACTTTGGACCCAACGGCTTTGTTTTGTTCGCACCCCGTGCCAGGCGGCAAAGGGAGCATAAACCGCTGCTAGAAAAGCAATAAATATCGCTGCGTAACCTATATCAGCTAACATACACTCACTCCACTTTGGAGACTCCACTTTGGAGAAAGTCAAATCACATTGACAGGTATTGAGATTAGGATTTAGAGGCCAGAGGTTAGTCGGTTGGTTTGATAAGGCAACTGTAGCTAGCGCCTTGGCATGATGCTATCCGCTTCGCACTCTCTCCTGCTTAGCCACTCTGCACTGGTTCGACTTCCTCGTAGCGTGTCGGGCACTTCAGAAATAGACCACCTGGATTAGCTGTGAAAGTACTGCCCTCAGCACTACCTTCCACTAAGGCCTGAGCTTCATGCTGGAGCAAATCAGGCATAGGTTCATTCATTGCCACAATGCGCAATCGTTGACCTGGATTGGCAAGATCATCCACAATATCAAATTCGAGGCGTGACGTGGTAGCGTCAATCTGGGTAAACTGAATGCTGTCACCGAGGACCCAGCCGGACACGCGCAAATCACGGCCGGAAAAATTGCTTTGCTGAGCATAGTACTCGTCGACGGTGACGTAAAGTTGGGTGCTACCACTCAAAGCATTAACAACGAGGAAAACTATCGCGGCAATCATCAAAAGCCCACCGATAATGAATTTCGTGCGGTTACTCCGAGGCTTTTCTAGGGCCGCTTCTTCCTCCTTTGTCCAGGTTGCTTGAGCCATTGGTTTCTCCTTCTTTTCAGTAATGCTGCTGTGTTCTGTTCTTGTTCAATATGCAAGAATATATTCAAATTCCTATATATAAACATGATTCTATTGGCAGTCAGCCAAGTCTAAAAGTGACAAAACTCAGCATTTCTATGACAAATGTCACAAAAATAATAACAGCTTATAATATCGCATGCTTTCTGCAAGCTTTCATTATAGTTTGGCTGGTTATGATTCCTCATTGATATCTTCTAAGTCGTCGCCTGAGGCATCCAGAATTTTTCGCGCTTCTTCGGCATAGGATTCGGGGACAACAACGTAACCTGTACCCAGGAGGCCGACTGTCAAGCCAAATGCTTGACCTGCTCCTTCTTGCCAAGCGCGAGCAGGAATGCCTTCGGCCTGGAGTCGTTGGGCAATTATTTCAGCCGGAGCTATGCCCATCGTCTCTCTCACAACCTCCCATTGGGTTTCTTTGTCACCGCCTGGCGTCGTCTCACTAGATTGGGGCTCAGTCGTCTGGTTTTCCTGTTCCTCGGAATCACTATCAAACGACAAAGATCCAGAAGTCATCGAATTCATTAAGTATGAACCTCCATTAGACTCGTACTGCAATGGAAAGATTATACCACTCTATTAAAGTGGTCAGAAAATAGGCTAAGGTAACCCTTAGCCGCTCTCGACTCATCCAGGGCTCATACTTAAAAACGTTCTCTAGACGAACTTAACCGTAATACATCTTAGGCCGATATCTAATTGCAAGATCATCTTATATTTATCCAGACTTTGGCGTTCTCCTATCATTTGTTGGCCTTCGGTTCGTCTGGTAAAGTACCAAATAATTTGATTTTCAAACTGAATAGCTAACCAAAGAATCGGGATTCAAACCCAAAACCCATTGTCAGGAGACTTCTATGCCTTTGTACGAGTTTCGTTGCCAAGATTGTGAATTGATCTACGAGGAGCGCCGTTCATTTGCTGAGGCATCTGAGCAGTCCGTCTGCCCTAGCTGCCAAAGTGATCGCACGATCAAACTTATTAGTATGGCCTCATTCATTAGCAATGGAGGGCAGATGAATTCGGCGAAGATGGCGAGCGCGCCTTCTACATCAGCAAGTTGTGGTTGTGGCTCTTGCGGCTGTGCTAATTAATCGAGTGAAGTCTCATGAATAATGGGGACCTAGTAGCGTCACATCGTGTTTTTTTAATTACTGGAGCCACCGGCGCAATTGGCGAGGCTATTGTCCGGCAATTAGCCAAAAATCCCGACCATGAAGTTGTCATGTTGGGTCGTGACGAAGCAAAAACACATCGGATCGCCAAAGAGATCGTTGGTGTAACAAGAAACCAGCAGTTGCGTTATGAGATCGTCGATCTCTCGCGTCGCTCCCAGATTATAGAGCTAGCAAATCGCTGGGAAGGCCCACTACACGTCCTGGTAAACAACGCGGCCGTGACTCCTCCTTCTCGACAAGAAACGCCAGAAGGCATTGAGCTTCAATTTGCGACCAACGTCTTAGGTTACTTTTGGTTGACCAGGGCTTTCCAAATTAGGCTTGTTGAGGGGGCGCCGTCTCGCGTGATCAATGTGGCCAGTTATTGGGCGGGCGATCTTGATATCTCTGACCTGGAATTTCGCCAGCGACACTACAGCAATAGCCGGGCCTACCGCCAGTCCAAACAGGCAAATCGCATGCTGACAGTCGCCTTCGCCCACCGCCTGAAAACCCGAGGCGTTTCGGTAAACGCCTGTCACCCTGGAGATGTAAACTCCAAATTAAGCAACAATTTGGGATTCGGCGGTCATGAAACGCCTGATGAAGGAGCTGATACCCCAGTTTGGATGGCAACTTCCTCAGCGGCTCAAGAGATGACGGGTAAGTATTATGAAAACCGGCGTCCGACAGTTGATCGTTTTGCCTCCGATCAACAGGCGATTGAAGCCTTATATCAAGTCTGTCTTGACTATGATAAAGTCTAAGGGAAAGCTCCCCAATCACTTTAATATAAGCAGGGCGCCAAATCGCCCTGTGTTTCCCCGTTCAGCCCGATGTGAAAAGAAAAGATCTGTTCGACAAGCAGTACATTCTTCGGCAACTTCAATATGTTTTACGCCTGCGTCTTGGAGTCTTCGGCGATTGGCTTCCGGCAAATCAAAATAGCGATGTTCTGGAGTCGAGAGCGCATCATTGCAATCTGAGTCGGATATCAGTAGGGATTCGGCGTCACGTAGATTGCTTCGAACCATCGCCAGGACAGGCTCGTCGACTTCATAACAACAAGGACCGATGGATGGCCCTATACCGGCTAAAAGCGAAGTGGGATCGCTGTCAAAGTGTTGCTGCATGGATTTAACTAATGCCCCTGGCAAGTCATTTACCGCGCCCTTCCAACCTGCATGTCCAAGCGCGATGGCTCGATTTATGGGGTCAAATAGAAAGATCGGCGAACAATCAGCGTAATTCATGGTTAAGCCGCAATTTGGTTCATTGGTTACCAGACCATCTACTGGCCCGACATATTGCCCATTGTGGCTACTGGTCACTTGGGCTACCTTTGTTCCATGAATCAAATAGGCATGCACCAGTGTTCCATTGGTTCGGCCGTGGGTGGCATATGCCCGGCCCCGATTTGCAAAAACATTGGCAGCATTATCGGAGACAGACACGCTGAGGTTGAGACTTGTAAAAGGAGCTGGACTCACTCCTCCCTGGCGACTAAATACCGCCTGTTCCATAACCCCATTGGTGGGAAGGCTTTCGAAGCGGAATAATGGAATTTGGTCAATAAGATACTGT
>JBFFVR010000172.1:0-3744 GCA_041570685.1 Promineifilaceae bacterium (SeqCode) | reverse complement strand
TCCAGTCACTAGAAAGATAATATTCCTGGCTGAGTTAAAGATCACTGGAGTTAATGAAATCCTGTTTGCTGGTCGACCTCCATAATGGGCCGTTACCGGCATAACTGGTTGCTTTGGTTCCTCCTGATTTTCCAGGCCTGGAAATAATGATGCTGTATGACCATCGGCTCCTACACCCAACAAAACGACATCAAACCGGGGCCAGTCAAATCCCGGCTTAGCCTGTTCCAACAACTGGTTGGCATAGTCCTCGGCCGCTTGCTGTGGATTTAGCTCTCCCTTGATCCGGTGGATATTGGCTTCATTCGCAGGAACTTTCGATAGCAGGGTCTCGTGAGCCTGCCGGTAATTACTCCCAACCTCAATTGGAGGAACAGCTCTCTCATCGCCCCAGTAGAAGTGACTCGCTTCCCATGGAAATCGTTCCACTATTGGCGAGCTTGCCAGCCGCTCGTAAAGCGAATCTGGCGTTCCACCACCAGACAAAACAAAATGAAAAATACCTCGAGCATTTGCCGCGCTGATGGCTAGCTCCAGGATTGTGGCAGCTGCAAAGACGTCAAGCGCAACTTTTTTAGGAAAGACCTTTATCGCTGGGGATTCGCCCATCTTATCTAAAATCAACCCCTACCAAATCCCATTGGCTGCAAGAAATCCATAGTTAGCGGCACCAAAGAGGCCTGCTTGGTTATTTACGATAACATCAACCGGGACACGTATAAGAAGATCGGAGAAACGCCCTTTCCGGGTAAATGCTTCTATGAATATATCTCCCTGTAAAGTAGACAAGATCCTTGGCGGAATACCGCCTCCGAGAAAAACGCCTCCGGTTGCTAATACTTGGAGCACAAGATTGCCGGCCTCGCTTCCTAGAATGCCAGTGAACATGTTTAAGGTCGCTACACATATTTCGGCGTCACCGCTGACGGCTGCTTCGATAATTACAGGTGTCTTATCTGTTTGCTCAGCCAATTTCTGTCTTAGCCAGGCCGGTTCAGAGAATTTCCCAGTTTCAAGGAAGAAGTTATAGAGATTGGGGATGCCAAGACCGGAACAAACGCGTTCATAGCTAACGTGCTTCATTTTTGTATGCAAATGGGCGAGTAATTCCAGTTCAAGGGCCGTTGCTGGAGCGAAATCTGTATGGCCTCCTTCGCTCGGTATCGGCCGGTACCTTTGTCCATCCCAAAACAAGTATGCTTCTCCTAGACCAGTCCCCGGTGCAATCACTGCGATCGATCCTTCTGCATCGCGATCACCAGCTTTTATCGAAACAAGATCACTATCGTTTAATGTCGGTATTGAATAGGCAAGTGCTTCAAGATCGTTGATAATGAAAACGGGAATGTCATTTGTTGACTGGCGAAGCTCATGAGAATCAACAGTCCAGGGTAAGTTCGTCACATTAACGCGACCATCTTTTACTGGACCAGCAACGCCAAAGGAGATCATCGAAGGTCTGGCGTCAAACTTCTCTAAATAAGCCTGAATAATGCCATGAAGACTACTGAAATCTCGATTGACATAGCGAGCAATATGTAAGGGTTGATGTGGACCATTCTCAGGAGTAAATATAGCTAAGACTGTCTTTGTACCGCCGATATCCCCAGCTAATAACATAATCTTTCCTGATTTGTCCTCATGGTTACATGATGTTCAAATATTCGATTATACAATGAACGTGATTCCGGGAGCATGTTAAGCCCAAAATTGTTCGAGGGCGTCAATGAATGCCTGGTAGAGAATAATCAGTAATGGAGTTTAATGAATGAATACCGTATTTGATTTTGTTGTGATTGGTGCAGGATCTGGGGGGCTACCGGCCGTTGAATTTGCAACAAAATTAGGCCTCAAAGTTGCCCTGGTCGAAAAAAGCCGGGTCGGCGGCGATTGCACTTGGACAGGTTGTGTACCGAGTAAAGCACTGCTCAAGGCAGCCAAAGTTGCCCACCTCAATCGAACGGCGGATCAATTCGGTGTATCATCGACGCCACCAACTGTTGATATGAAAGCAGTTCGAGACTATGTGCAACAGGCAATTGCTGCCGTATACCAATATGAAACCCCAGAGCGCTTGACAGAAGCTGGCATAACAGTTTACGAAGGTTCGGCCCAATTCATAGATTCTAGAACGATTCAAGTCGGTGATCGCACAATTACTGCCAAGAAATTTTTGATTACAACCGGCGCTTCCCCAAATATTCCCAATATTTTGGGTCTTGATGAGGTCGATTATTTCACCTACGAAAAACTCTTCGAAAACGACCGCTTGCCGAATAGACTAATCGTTCTTGGGGCAGGTCCTGTTGGGGTTGAGATGGCCCAGGCCTATCGCCGCTTAGGAGCTCAGGTTACTTTGATCGATCGAGCGATACTACCTGAACAAGATCGCGAAGCCGCCCGCGCCATGCTGAAGGTATTTGTGAATGAGGGTATTCGTTATGTTCAAGGATTGGCCCGGTCGGTAAACCAGGACAATAAGAAGATAATCGTGGAAGTGGATTCTAGCGTAATTGAGGGAGACATGCTTCTGGTCGCTACAGGACGCAAGCCAAATGTTTCAGGACTCGACTTGGAGAAAGCAGGGATTGAATATTCTGCCGATGGTATAAAAGCAAATAGCTCAATGCAAACGACCGCTCGAAACATCTATGCGGCTGGTGATGTCACCGGAGGCATGCAATTTACTCACCTGGCTGCCTGGCAAGGCTTTCAGGCGGCGCGAAACGCCTTGTTACCTGGCACCGAAAAAAAGGACAAGCCGGTTCCTTTTACAATATTCACTGATCCTGAAGTAGCTCACGTTGGTCTCACTGAGGAGCAAGCTAGGGAAAAACATGGCCGTAGCCTACGCGTTGCTCATTTAAACCTACAGCATAGCGATAGAGCTGTCTGCGAAAATAATCTGGATGGCTTTTTGAAGATTATGCACTTGCCAGGTGGAAAGATCCTGGGCGCTACGATCGTTGCCGACCGGGCAGGCGAAAGCATTACAGAATTTGTATTGGCGATCGAACATGGTTTAAAGCTCGATGATCTGGCGGAGACGATACACGTCTACCCATCATATGCTGTGGATGCCATGCGACTGGCGGCCGATGCGACGATGGACAAATGGGTCAATGGTGTTAGCGGCAGTGTGGTTCGTCGCTTGGCAAAAATTTCGGCAAATTAAAGACTCAAATCCAGCCCAATAACAAAAGAATACTTCCCGACATTTCTTTGTAAGACATCCCCTGTTCGATTCATTTTTGAGCGGGACAACTTAATCTTCCCATTCAGCTGGCGACAGTTTTGGTCTGATAACGAGAAGTTGCCTGTTGCCTGCCGTTTTGTTTCTGTTAGAATCCCGTTTTGTTGAGCTTTGCCGCCGAGTTTGGCATGTGCTATAAATGAAACAGATTTCACAATCACCTAATCACAAGGAAAATTTATAGATGCTAAGTGATTGGCAATTCATACTGCTCTTTTTTGCAATTGCCGTAATTTTTCCTGGGGTACCCATCTTGTTGGCGACTATTATAAGTCCCAAAAAGCCCAATCCAATTAAACAGTCGACCTACGAATGCGGTATTGAGACAGTTGGTGATACTTGGATCCAATTTAAGGTCCAATACTATATTTTCGCTCTTGTGTTTGTTATTTTTGACGTGGAGGCAGTGTTTCTCTTCCCGATTGCAGCAGCATTTAATCAATTGCCTTTGTTCGCCGTAATCGAGGTTATCATCTTCGTTTTAATTCTCT
>JBFFVR010000171.1:0-3762 GCA_041570685.1 Promineifilaceae bacterium (SeqCode) | reverse complement strand
CCCGGCACCCAGACAGGCACGACCAACTACGAGACGGCTATCCAATATCTTGACCCTGATCGCATTCAAGGTTACGAGACTTTCCCCTTTGCCGTACAAGCCCTGCTGGCGGGTGACGTGGATGTGGTCTTCATGGATGAGACAGCTGGTCAGGGTTATGTAGGCGTCAATGCCGATCAGCTAAAGCTGGTTGGTGAATCATTATCCAGCGACTCTCTGGGCTTCATCTATCCGTTAGGCAGTGATCTGGTAGAGCCGGTCAACCTAGCCTTGGCTGAACTGAGAGCCAATGGCACCTTAGAAGAATTAGCCGTGAAATACTTCACTGATGCCTTCACCATTACCTACGATGATCTTGAGTAAGATCTTGAATACTGAGCAAGAGCTAGATCGAATTCACTAGTTTTGGCTAGGAAGAGAAGCGCCAGACCATTATGGTTTCTGGTGCTTCTTTTTTTGCCATATAATATAGGTGACTACTGATAGAATAGTTGATCGAGTGGGCAGTCTGATTTCAGCGAATGAAGATTGAATTTGATTGAATATCCCATAATGCTGGTGAAATTCAGCAGACAAAGTAACTTCAAGGAGGATTTATGGCTACATTGGAGGAGCAACTCGGCGGTAAAGATCGTGCTGATAGCTGGAAACAGTTCCCGTGGTGGTTGGTGGCCATTCTATTATTCCTGGCTTACATGGCATGGCTGATCATCACCGATGAGAATTACAATGAGGCTTTTCAATTCATCATAGGCCACATAGGTGATATTGAGGATCTACTTGACGGGGAAGTACTTGCTTTTATTGGCCAGGGTATTTCGCTCACGCTTTATATCACAATTGTTACGTTTTTTATTTCAATATTGCTGGGCTTGTTGGCTGGACTCGGCCGAGTGAGTAAGAATACATTTATCCGCAATCTGGCCATCACTTACGTTGAATTCGTGCGCGGCCTTCCGATCCTTGTATTAATTTTTACCCTAGCTATCGTTGTAGTTCCAGGAGCGGTAGATAGAGTAGGGGGCGATCTTCAAGCTTTTCCGAATGCGACGCGAGGTATCATCGCCTTGTCCTTTTTTTATGGTGCTTTTATGGGCGAGATTTTCCGGGCAGGCATTGAGTCGATACCCAAAGGCCAATTCGAAGCCGCTCGTTCGTTAGGCATGACCGGGTCTCAGTCGATGCGTTATATTATATTGCCCCAGGCCATTCGCAATATATTGCCTGCCCTGGGAAACGACTTTATCGCCATCCTAAAAGATAGCTCTTTATTATCTGTCCTGGCTATTCGAGAGATTACACAACTATCTCGACTACACGCTGGAAGCACATTTCGCTTCAAAGAGTCCTATCTTGTCTTAACATTTTTATACCTAAGTATGACTGTAGCCTTGAGTTTATTGCTACAATGGTATGGAAGGCGGTTGAACACCAATGAACGGTAGAACTATGGAAAATGAGATCATTGTTATTAACGATCTGCACAAATACTTCGGTGATGTTGAGGCTGTTAAAGGGGTGGATTTACGGGTCAAACGTGGGGAAGTAATTGCCATTGTCGGCCCGAGTGGTTCTGGAAAAAGTACCGTATTGCGTTGTATCAATCACCTCGAAGTACCTACTGCCGGGGCCGTCTACATCGATGGCGTTCACCTGGAAGATAAGGCGACCAAGATCAATAGTGTCCGGGCTGAGGTGGGCATGGTCTTCCAGCAATTCAATCTCTTTCCTCACCTGACGGCTTTGGAAAATGTTACCATTGCCGTACGGAAGGTGCGAAAACGAAACAAGGAAGAAGCCAATAGAATCGGGATGGAGAAGTTAACCCGGGTTGGCATACCAGAGAAGGCCGATTCTTATCCTCGGCAACTTTCTGGAGGCCAACAACAACGAGTGGCAATCGCTCGCTCATTGGCCATGGATCCAAAGATCATGCTTTTTGACGAACCGACCAGCGCCCTGGATCCGGAGATGATAAAAGAGGTGCTGGATGTTATGCTCGATCTAGCCAAAGAGGGCATGACGATGGTCGTGGTTACTCATGAGATGGGCTTTTGCCGGGCCGCAGCCGATCGAGTCATGTTCATGGATGACGGTCAAGTGGTTGAAGTTGCCCCACCTGATGTTCTATTTAAAAATCCGACACACGATCGGACCAAATTGTTCTTAAGCCAAATTTTGGTTCATTAGCGGGTGTAGTCGTTAGCATGACCGACTGTCGTTTCAATTGCTAGTAGAATGACTAGAAAGATGTATTCTGATGTGATTAGGCAAAGGCAACGGATACCATGAGGTTAAGCCAAGGAGTTTTGAGCGACTATTTGGCCTGCCGTCGACGATTCGAGTTAAGGTATCAACGCCGTTTATCTTGGCCGCTTGCCCCTCTTGAACAGAAGACGGCCGAAGCATTGAGCCGAGGGCAGCAGTATCATGCGCTGCTACAGCGACATTTTCTTGGATTGCCGCTCGGCGATCTGGGATCAAGTGATCCGGTATTACAGCAATGGTGGGAGCAATTTGAACAAAAAGGCCCCAGTTTACTGCCAGGTAGACTACTGTCTGAGTTTAGTATAACAATACCCTTGGGAAACTTTATACTCACAGGTCGCTTTGATCTGATTCTCTTGGATGACCAGAGAATAAAGATATTTGACTGGAAAACGGATGCCCGGCCGCCAAGCGAGATTGCATTGGGAGAGAATCTGCAGACCAGGCTATATCTAGCGTTGGCGGTCGAAGGCAGCCGTGCATTAAATGTGAATGTTGATCCAGAGCAGGTCAGTTTAACCTATTGGTACGTACAAAATCCAGAAGCCACGATCACAATACCTTATGACCAGGAACACCATCAGACCAACTGGGCTTACTTAATGGGATTGGCGGCCGAAATTGAGCAACAGATCGCTAAGGATGAGCCCCAGCCACTTACCGAAGATCTAGCGCAATGCGAGCGATGTGCCTACCAGGTCTATTGTGACCGGGAGATGGCCAAACTCGATCTAAGCGATTGGGGTGGGGAAGAGAGCCTTTCATCACAAGAGCCGGCAATCCCCTAGAAGTTGTGCAACTACCTGATTTTTATTTTTTGCTGAGCCCTGCCGGTCAACAGATATTGTCCGAATTGTCAACAGAGCCTATCAACCAAGATACGCACCTGTCATTGGCCAGTAGATTAAGACAAAAAGTGAGCCCGAGCCAGGCTCATGCGTTGTTAGAAACGACCCTTCTTCGCCAGCGGGCGACCAAGAAATTTTCCCATGCAGATTCGATGTACTTTACCCGTGAAGCGCTTGAGCAAGCAACGGCTGAACCGGTTGCTAGACATCGCGCGAATCGCTTCCAGGATAGAGGATTCAATTATGTGGCCGATCTGGGTTGCGGCGTCGGCGGGGATTCTATCGCTTTAGCCAACAAGGTCCGCGTCATAGGCGTGGATCGTGATCGATTACGTTTAGCTATGGCTTGGGAGAATCTACGAACCTATGAACACAGCGATCGATTCGAAGCCTTGCAGGCTGATTTGCTCGAATTGAGCCCCTTGCCTGTCGACGCTTTATTCGTTGATCCCGGTAGGAGAGATCAAAACGGCCGGCGCATCTATTCTATACATAAATATCATCCACCGGTAAGTATTTTTGTGGATTGGCAAAAAATAGTCCCCCACCAGGGTATTAAAATCAGCCCAGGCGTTAATTATGCCGAGCTGCCCTCCGACGCGGAGGCTGAATTTGTCTCTTATAAGGGTGAAGTGCGGGAAGCTGT
>JBFFVR010000170.1:0-3763 GCA_041570685.1 Promineifilaceae bacterium (SeqCode) | reverse complement strand
TGGCGTTTACAACCTCGAGCGGCCGGGCAGCCGGACGGTCAATTTTGTTAACCACTAGGATGACTTTTACACCTTGTTTCAAGGCTTGCCGGAGGACGAATCGGGTCTGCGGCATCGGACCTTCCACAGCATCGACAAGTAACAGAGCCCCGTCGACCATATTAACTACTCTTTCTACCTCGCCACCAAAATCGGCGTGACCTGGCGTGTCGACGATATTGATAGTCACATCCCCATAGCGAATGCCGGTGTTTTTGGCCAGGATCGTGATACCTCGCTCCCGTTCGAGGGGGTTGTCATCTAAGACTCTGTCTTGCACGGTTTGATTGACATGAAAGACATTGGACTGGCGCAACATGGCGTCCACCAAAGTTGTTTTGCCATGATCAACGTGAGCCACAATGGCGATATTTCGAATATTTTCTTTAGCTTGTTTATTCATTCTATTATTTCGGCCGTCCAGGGCACAAAAAAAACCCGACCTTTCGCTGGCCGGGTGGTATGCCAAGATTCAAAGTAAATTAGATTGTATGTCATGCAGTTGGATTTGACAATTGATTGCCGGTGAAGAATGGGTTTTGCCCAAGCTGGCTCGACTGGCGTGATTGTCACGCTTGGATCAATATCAGTTCTAGGCGGCGTTCTCTAAGAACCGACTCAGAAATTGACAAATCACGATCAATAAGATAACATTTAACCAATCGGTTAAATGTTGGTCCTTGATGGCCAACCATAACAAAACAGGAGAATGATTCAGGGCAGACATTTTGCATCAAGTTGGGATAGGGGCATCAAAAGAAGATCTTTATTCAGCCCTTACTGAGCAAGCCAGTTTGAAAAGGTGGTGGTCCGAACATAGTGAAATTGAGCCAATTGCAGGCTCGCAGGCTCGCGTCAGTTTTTACAATAATATGGTTACGTTCGAATTCCTGGTGGAAGAACTCGTGCCCGAGGAAAAAGTGGTTTGGGCTATGGTAGGGGGACCGCCGGATTGGCTGAATACGACGATCACCTGGTCACTGTCGATTGAAGAGGGCCAAACAATGCTTCATTTTGCCCACAGAGGATTTGCTTCCACTGACGGAAATTTCGCTAGCGTCAATTACAATTGGGGCTGGTATATCACGAGTCTGAAGTTTCTGCTCGAAAAGGGCGAGGGTACGCCCCACACAGACGCTGACCTACCGTCGTGATTCTTAGTGCACCAACAATCATATATTTTGGCGAAAATGTAGCCTTCGCCTGAGATTTCTTGGTCGATTGTTTTGTAGGTTAAGAGCTAAATAGCCAAAAAGTTTAGGTGAATTTTATATAAAAGGTTGACCTCCTATACAATTTGCGATAATCTATGTTGTCGTAAGTTCTGCATTGGATGATTAAACAAACGTCGACCGTCCAGATCTTCGTCTTCTGGGTGGTCTTTTTTTGTCAAAATCGAATTCAACAATGCAGCTAATCATAAGGAGTAAAAATAAATGGATGAGCAACAAGAAACCGGAACAGTCAAATGGTTTGACGTAAGAAAAGGCTACGGTTTCATCCAGCGCGACAATGGCGGCGATATCTTTGTTCATGTAAATGACATGGCCGACCCGTCAGCTCGAGCCCTTGAAGATGGCGAGCGTGTAAGCTTCGTCGTTGGTCAAGGTCGTAAGGGCCCAGCCGCGCAAAATGTACAACGCGCCTAAGCATTAATATAGACGAAAATTCCGGCCGCCTGGTTATTGGCCTTGTATAAGCTCCTTAAAGAGTTTGTTCTCAGGACCAATTGCCAGGTCTGGCCAGGAAACGACCCTGTTTGCCCAGAAACCCAAGATGAAAACAAGGGTATAGGCCAGAGTCTGCCGTTTCAACGGCAAAACACAATTCAAAAATATTTACTGGTGAGCTTTTAGGTCTGCTGTCTTGGGGGATTGAGCCAGTCAGGAAAATGTCTACTTTTTCTGATAAATTCCGGTCATATCCTTGGTTGCCAGATGCTGCGACTAGCCCTGCCTACCGGTAATATAAGACTCAGTCAGTTCTTCACCGGGATTGGTGAATAATTCTGGCGTCTCATTAAATTCAATCAACTCCCCCAACCAGAAAAAGCCGGTCCAATTGGAAGCGCGGGCTGCCTGCTGCATATTGTGAGTCACGATTACAATCGTATATTTCTCTGAAAGCCGTCTCATTAAATCTTCGATAGCCAGGGTAGCTACCGGATCCAGGGCTGAACAGGGTTCGTCCATCAAGATCACTTCGGGCTCAACCGCAATGGTTCTGGCGATACATAGCCGCTGCTGCTGGCCAGGATTGAGCTCAAGGGCAGGTTGTTTAAGACGATCCTTTACTTCATCCCACAATACGGCACCCTTCAGACTATCCTCAACGATCTCATCCAGGCTACGCTCCCTTTTTTTGCCTAAAACCCGAGGACCGAAGGCGACATTATCGTAAATGCTTTGCGGAAAAGGATTCGGTCTTTGAAATACCATCCCTACCTGTTGACGAAGATCAACTACATCGACGGACTCATCGTAGATGTTCTTACCGTCGAATAATACTTCCCCTTCAGCGCGCGTTCCTTTAATCGTGTCATTCATACGATTTAGGGTACGTAAAAATGTGGTTTTACCACAACCTGACGGTCCGATGAGCGCGGTGATTTGATTCTCCCGAATGGGTAAAGAGATATCAACCAAAGCCTGGAAGTCACCGTAATAGAAATTGAGGTTATTGATTTCGAGTTTGTTAGTCATTAGGATGTTATCCAAACCGACCGGTTATATAAGACTCGGTCTGCTCGTTGGTAGGATTCAGGAATAGTTGTTCCTGCTCACCTGTTTCGATCAAATTGCCATCGAGGAAAAAGGCAGCTTTATCAGATATTCTGGCCGCTTGTTGCACGCTGTGGGGCACCATGATGATCGTGTAGGATTCTTTCAATTCTGCCAGGGATCTTTCCACAATCGCCGTTGAAATAGGGTCAAGTCCACTGGTTGGATTGTCGAGCAATATGACTTCTGGTTGCAATGCCAGACAACGGCCGAGACATAATCTTTGCTTTTGACCGCCCGACAAGGCGAATGCTGAAGTATCTAAGCGATCCTTGACCTCATCCCATAATGCTGCCTGACGCAAACCTAATTCAACGCGCTCGTCAATAAGGCTCCGATCTCGCTCTCCGGCCATCTTAAGTCCATAACTCATATTTTCGTAAATGGTTCCCGGTAGGGGTGTTGGCGTGGAGAATACCATGCTAATGCGCCGGCGTAGGCGAATTACATCGACTTGACGGGCGAAAATATCGCGCCCATGAAACAAGATCCTGCCTTCACGCTGGCTATTCTCAATTTGATCTGATAATCGATTTAGCAATCGTAGTAAAGTCGACTTGCCGCTGCGGGAAGGTCCAAAAAAGACCATCAGTTCATTGGGCAGTACGTCTAAACTAATGCTTTCTAGCGCCTTCGTGCCATCAGGATAGGTATAGGAAAGATCTTGAATCGTAAGTACAGGATTAGCCATCGCGATTACCATTCTCTCCTACGACGCATGAGGGATCGCATGACGGCCGCGATTACGACAAAAAATAGCACGATGATGAGCAGAATAAGCGCTGTGCCATATTGAATTTGCAGTGGCATGCCGGGTACCTGGGTGCTGATGACAAATAGATGATATGGCAGCGCCATGGTCTGATCGAAAATCGATTTTGGTAACTGTGGAAGATAAAATGCGGCCACAGTAAACAGGATGGGTGCCGTTTCGCCGGCCGCCC
>JBFFVR010000169.1:0-3828 GCA_041570685.1 Promineifilaceae bacterium (SeqCode) | reverse complement strand
GGTTTGGGAACCAGGTACAGGCGTTCGCATTTATAGCAATTTGGAGATGGAGTACGGCTACCGATATAGCGTATTGAAATATGTTTCGGCTAAGGGAGATGCTCGTCATATTGTCCTTTCATCCGAACTCGAATTAAAGCCTGAACCCGTTGAAGTATTGGTAGCTCGGGCTGATGGTTTCGTCGCCAGACGTAAAGAAACCCAACCTGGTGGTGCAAGCATGGGTTCTATGTTCAAAAATCCTGAAAATTATTATGCGGGTTACCTCATCGAAGCTGCCGGTCTAAAAGGCCTTCGAATTGGAGGTGCAAAAATATCTGAGAAACATGCTAATTTTTTTGTGAACGACCAGGAGGCAGTAGCCGAAGATATCCGGGCCTTGATTGCAGAAGCATGGAATACGGTTAGAGAGCAATTTGGAGTGGAACTTGAATTAGAGATTGAACTGGTAGGCGAATGGAAATTTGATGGCACCAACAGCGGATAGGGGCCGAAAAAAATCGGCGCCACGAGAATCGACTGAACATCAAATATTCAACTGGAGCATTGGACTTATATTTTCCGGCAATGATGTCAAAGAATAACGACGGTGAAAAGAGAAAAATACGCGTAGGCGTCATATTTGGCGGTAGATCAGGAGAACATGAAGTTTCGTTAATGTCAGCACGTTCGGTTATGGAGGCTTTAGATTCCAATAGATACGAGGTTGTGATGATAGGAATCACCAAGAGCGGTCGCTGGTTAACTGGCAATGTGCCGGCCGCTCTGGAATCTGGAGTCGATAATGCTGCCCAATATGCAGCTTTGCTTCCAGATCCCCGCGCCTCAGCCTTAATGGCGATGCAAGAGCAAGCGAAACAACCGCTTCGCCTTTCAGAAGTTGCCTATTTAGACGTTGTATTCCCTGTATTACACGGACCGTATGGCGAGGATGGAACTGTACAAGGACTATTAGAGTTAGCGGGAATTCCATATATCGGTGCCGGTGTCGTTGGCTCGGCCGTTGGTATGGATAAGGCGATTTTCAAATCCGTCATGACTGCCAATGATTTACCGGTATTACCCTGGACCCTCGTCCGCAAGTCAAAATGGGAAGAGAGCCCCAGTGACGTTTTGGATGAGATTGAGGATCATTTAAAGTACCCGGTTTTTACAAAACCGGCCAATTTAGGCTCAAGCGTGGGCATAACTAAGTGTAGTACCCGAATTGATCTAGAGGAAGGCATCGACCAAGCGGTTCGATATGATCGCCGCGTTGTCGTAGAACTGGGTATCGATGCGCGAGAATTAGAGGTATCGGTCTTAGGAAACGACGAACCAAAGGCAAGCGTTGTCGGTGAGGTAAAACCGAAACGTGAATATTATGATTATGTGGCTAAGTACATTAGTGACGATTCCGAGCTCGTGATACCAGCAAAACTGACACCAGAAGTGGCCGAGCAGGTCCAGCAGCTAGCAATCCAAGCATTCAAAGCAATGGATTGTGCCGGTCTTGGTCGCGTTGATTTCTTGCTCGACAAATCGACGGCAAATTTATACATAAATGAGGTAAACACCATACCGGGATTTACCCGCATTTCAATGTATCCCAAACTTTGGGAAGCTACAGGAATTTCGTATCCGGAATTATTAGATCGTTTAATTATGCTCGCCCTTGAACGGCATCAGGAAAAATCAGGCCTTGAGACTTCTTTTGAGGTGAATGTCAATGACTAGGCAACGTCGCCTGCGAAAACAACCGAAAAGAAAGCAAACCAAAGCTACAGGAACTTCCACAATTCCACGTATTGTCGTTCCCAAGACGGCGAAGAATCGGCGTCGCCGAAACAAGCGCCGGCTGAAGATGCCTACCCTCGTCATCAAGAGGCTGGTGACTTCCTCCAGATGGCTTAGTCTGGCCTTACTCTCGGTTAGCATCTATGCCTTAATCATCATCGGTCAGGATGCGTCATACTTTCTTACCCATATCCCGGTGAGTGGGAACAGCACCATCACTTCCTCCGAGATCGTGGCCTCTAGTGGCCTGGCGGGCACCCATGTATTTGCCGCCAATCCGGGGATCGCCGCAAACAGAATTGGCCGGTTGCCGGGAGTTGTTTCGGCCAAAGTTTCGCTCCAATGGCCGAATCAGGTCAGGATAGAAATCGTTGAGGATAAGCCAGTTGCCGTGTGGAAACAGAACGGCAAAACTTATTGGATAACAGACAGTGGACAGCTGGTTCCCGCACGTTATGCCTCTCCCCACCTTCTGCTCATTCAGTCTGAGCTAGAACAGTCCTCTGATGTTGAAGCTTTTGTGCCGGCCGACATATTGGAGGGGGCTCTGGCTCTCAGAGAGCTGCGTCCAAACATCGATCAACTGTCTTACCGCCCTGGAACTGGGCTCAGCTATCAGGATGGACGTGGATGGAGAGCTGACTTTGGTAGTGGACCTGAAATGGCGCAAAAACTTGTCGTTTACGAAACAATTGTCGAAGAGATTATTGGTAAGGCAGAAACAGCTACATATATCAGCGTTCGTAATCATACAAAGCCATATTACATGACAAGTGGCGGTTAGATACTAGTGACATAGAGGAAGTGCGATGGAAGGAGTAATTTTTGCCATAGACATCGGTACCACAAAGGTTTGTACTTTGGTTGGCGAGATTCGGGATGGTCAAGTTCAGATAATTGGATTAGGCCAAGAGCCGGCTAGAGGCATGCGAAAAGGCATGATCGTTGACGTGAGTCAGGCGACCATGGCTATCGCGAAAGCAGTCGAGGTAGCCGAACAGACATCAGGATACGATCTGGCTACCGGGTTTGTGAGTATGGCTGGCGAACATATCAGCTCGACCAATAGTCGGGGCGCCGTTGCCATCAGTAGAAATGGTGATGGTGTTGGTTCGGAAGATATCGAGCGAGCGCTGGATGCAGCCCAAGCGATCTCGATTCCTCATAATCGGGAAATCGTTCATCTGGTTCCCCGGGCATACACGCTTGACGACCAGGAAGAAGTAAGAAGCCCGATAGGATTACATGGTTATCGACTAGAGGTTGAAGCGCATATCGTAACAGCTGCAACGCCAGCACTTATGAATCTTAGTAAAACGATGGATTCTGTCGGGATTGAAGTAGAAGAATTTGTTCTAAATGCCCTTGCCTCTGGGGAAGCGGTTCTAGAGCCAACCGAAAAAGAAATGGGAGTTATCGTAGCAGATATAGGTGGTGGTACCACGGATTTGGCTCTGTATATGCAGGGAACTGTCTGGCATACTCGAGTCTTGCCAGTGGGTGGTTATCACTTAACAAATGATATTGCCATCGGTCTCCGTGTACCTTACGAAATCGCTGAAGATGTAAAGATAAAGTATGGCGATTGCCGGCCAAATCAGATCGACTCTGAGGTTGTATTTACCGTTGAGCCTTTTGGTGGTGAAAAGATTCAAGTTGGCAGACAAGATCTGGCTTATGTTATTGAGGCCCGGACTGAAGAAATTTGCCAAATGATTTTGCAGGATATTAAACGCTCTGGATACGAGGGTTTGTTGCCGGCAGGAATCGTATTTACAGGTGGAGCATCCCAGCTTCGAGGAATAACGAAGGTTGCTGAACGAATCTTAGGCGTACCTGCACGAGTCGCTAAACCGAAGAATTTGGTAGGCCTCGTTGATGCGTTACATAGTCCGGCCTACGCAACCAGCGTTGGGCTCTTACACTGGGCATTTAGCGAACAAAATATTTACCGACCACGACCACGGCAAGCGATATTTGGCCGTCGTTTTGGCCGCTTTTTTAGGGAGTTGTTACCCGGATGATCAGCTGGAAACCGGCCGAAGCGGGTGT
>JBFFVR010000168.1:0-3847 GCA_041570685.1 Promineifilaceae bacterium (SeqCode) | reverse complement strand
CAGTCTTATATTCTTCATAGGCGGATTAATCGACGATGTGTATGATCTTTCCCCCTGGCTTCAATTCTCAATTCAATTCATCGGTGCGGCCGTGGCTATGGGGCATATCATATTCATTGAAGTGTTTGCCAATCCACTAACCGGAACAGCCCAGTGGATCGAATGGCGGCCACTCGCATTATTCATTACCTTAATTTGGATTGTCGGTATTATTAATTCAGTAAACTGGTTGGATGGACTCGATGGTCTTGCGGCCGGTGTTGGCACTATCGCCGCCTTGTTATTTGCCTGGCATAGCCTTCGCTTGGGCCAAGATGCTGTTGCTGCATTTCCTTTAGCAATGGCAGGGGCTTTGCTAGGATTTTTACCATTTAACTTTGTTCCCGCCAGGATTTTTCTGGGTACGGCAGGAGCCTATGTCTTGGGTTACAATTTAGCAACATTGTCGATATTATCACCAGCCAAGATTGCAACGGCCTTGTTGGTTCTGGCCATTCCGATCTTAGATGGCATCTGGAGAATTATCGATCGTTTAAGAAAGGGACAAAGCCCTTTTTATGGGGATAGGGGGCATTTGCACTTTCGTTTAGCTGACGAGGGGGTACCGATTAAGTGGATTGTTCTGGGTTATTACGGCGTCAGCTTATCGTTTGGTCTAATAGCTATATTCGCACCAGGATTGCTTAAATTAGCGATACTCTTGTTAATGGGAGCATTGATCTTAGCCCTGATGATACGATTAAGCTATCGTAAAAGGCAATCTGGGTAAGTCTCTCTATCTTTTTCCCAGGGCTCGGCATACCATTCAAGATACTCAACCTGGTGCGTTGCCCAGTATGCATCCTCGTGCGAGCCTTCGTTTAGTATCCATGTGTGAGGTTTACCAGCAACCTCCATATCATTGTGTAGCTGTTGGAATTGATTGATGTACCAGTCCGACTCCCCGGTGTCCATATAAACTCGTAAATCGCCGAGATCGTTCTTTATACCGGTATATTGGGGATTAAGGTCAGGACCTGCAAATGTATCCAATAGAGCCGCACTGTGGGCGCCAACACTTTGAAAAGAACTCGGATTGCGGAAGGCGATTTCTAAGGACCAATACCCACCTCGGGAGACACCTCCCAGGGCCCGTCCATCTCTCAGAGGCCATACACAATACTCTCGTTCGATGAAAGGGATTAAATCATTGAGAACTAGCCCCTCGAAGGAATTTGGGCCGCCTGAGGAATTCTGGGATATCCAGCCTCCTTCCGGCATGACAATGACAAAAGGAGCAACATCTCCAGAATGAATTAGTTCTTCAGCGGTCTCATCTAGACCCAGGTCATCCCAGTAACTTTCTGTACTGGCACTACCATGCAATACATACAAAGCTGGGTATACCTTGCCATCATCTGCATAACAAGGCGGGAGGTAGATGCGATAAGCGTGATTTCTACCGGCGATGGGACTGAAAAATTCTCCGAAGGCCATCTGACCATCCTCTTTACATGATTCGGGGGTCGGCGTGAGAACAGGAGTTGGTGTCAGCGTCGGAGTGGGGGTAGAAGTTGAGGTTGGTGAAGGCGAGTTTGTAGTTGGAACAGTCGGTATGCTAATGGTTTTCGTTGGTAATTTGTCTGTAGATTCAACGATTGGAGGAATAGCGGTGGCAGCTAGCGTCGGAGCTGGCTCTGATTCAACATTTTCTGGCGAAGCACATCCGATTAAGACAAAGGTCAAAATCGCCCAGCTAAAAACATTACCAGGGAAGTTCACCGGGGGGTCCAGCCAACAACTTGTTATGCGCACCCTCCCAGATCGAAGGCGAGCGGGTAAAATTCTTGATTTCAATGCCTGCTGAATGGGGTAATAATTCGCCAAGCAAGGTTGGCACCAGATCCCAGGCATCGTTACGAATGACATCGTCCAGATTGGCCGCAATTTCAGCGGCCCACTCCCACTCGAGCATAAACCGATCGGCCTTCATCCAGTATCCCCGCTTTTCCCAGGCTTCGATGGTTTTGTTTATACTCTGCTCGATTCCGCGCAAGGAAAATACAAGCATCGCAATCATATCTTTGGCCTGCTCATCGATTTCGGTTTTGACGCTAAGGTGGCGAAGAATTTCAGCAATAGTCCGCTGATGATAATGACGTATTTTTCCAGGGCTATTGGTATTGATGACTCGACTCACTATTTCTCCTTATCGAAGCAGTTAGTTCTTATCCATCCAATCAGCCGCTTCTTTTGCTGAGGAAAATTCTTGTTTTAAATGCCCATGGACTGATACTATTTTCTCTTCCTGCCTAATTAATGCGGGATACCAGGTATGTTTTGCTATAGGTGGGCGAACCGCACCACACATACCGTCCCCTTTTGGTTTCGGAAACTGCCAAATGATCCAAGTGTATAACTCGCCGAAACTAAGTTCTGTAGGCCGGTCTAGTTTCAAGATGCCAATTAAGGACGAATGCTCGGGTCGCGAATTAACCATATGATTTTACCCTGACATTATTTCAACTAGATGGTTGGTATCAGACATATTAAATAAGAGTGTAGTCGGATGATGCCTACTCAGTTCATCGATTGAGTAACTCCCAGTCGCAACAGCTATTGAATATGTCCCATTTGTATGGGCACATTCTATGTCTGCTGGTGTATCTCCGATGACAATTGTGTCTCCGGCAGAAAAATCAATCTTCATTTTATCCATTGCTCTCTGCCATGCAATAGGGACTAACTCGTTGCGTACAGCTGAGTCAGATCCGTATGCACCAACCTTGAATAAAGATGGATCAATACCAGTGGACCCTAATTTCAATTTCGCGGTAGCTTCAGAATTACCTGTCTGTAGACCAAGAGTAAAACGCGCATCAGTACTTATTCTTTCTAATAACGCAAGCACGCCGTCACAAGGCTCAAGACCGTCTTGAATAAAGAGGATTTCCCCCCATGTGGCCATGGAGCTAAATAGATCAGTTAACCCGGTCGCGATTTGACCCTCCTCTAATCCGGCCGCACCTAGTAAGTCTCGGACGATTTGTAAATCTGTCCTACCAGCGAAGGAATATTCATCAATCGGACCGGTTATACCATACACCTCTAGTAAGGCCTTTTTCAGTACCCGCCGTCCGGATCCATTAATTTTGATGAGCGTTCCATCAATGTCAAATAACAAAAGTCGCATCAAACCTCTATCCTATATCGATGCGACTAAAACCGCCAAGCATCATTGTACCACAACACCTGTCACTCTAGACTATACTGCTTGCTTATTTTTTGCCAGACCAGCCAATCTGAACCGGGCATAGGACGCGGTGGTACCGGCGGCCCAACCGGGATATTTCGTTGGTGGAGAAGGGATTTAATTGCCCCGATTCTGGCGCCATTTGGTATATGCAACAATATGTCGTTAATGATTTTCTGCTGGTTTTGAGCTGTATCCAAATCCCCATTTTTAAAAGCATGGAGCATATCGACGACTGGCTCGGGAATCGCCGTAGCCAAACCACTTATGTGACCATCAGCCCCTAGAGCTAATGTTCCTAATGCGATGCGCTCATTTCCAACAAAAAAAAGCGAGTTTGCAGGAGCTACGTCGATCAAAGCCCTCACTTCTTGGGCATTGGTGTTGCTACTTTTTATTCCGGCGAAATTTGGGATAATCTCGGCTGCCTGCTTAAGCAGCCAGGGGCTAATTCGATTGACCGCCAGGTGTGGAATTTCGTAAAGGAAAAAGGGGATATCGGGGGCGGCTTTGGCAACAGTGGTAAAGTAATCTAAGAGCGCCGAATCATGAAGACCATAAAAGTATGGTGTAACAGCTACATTTCCATCTGCACCAAGTTCCTGGGCATGCCCT
>JBFFVR010000167.1:0-3863 GCA_041570685.1 Promineifilaceae bacterium (SeqCode) | reverse complement strand
GAGACGAATCTGGGTCAGCAAGTTGCCTATTGCTCTTGTAGCCCATAATCTGGGTATGAAATCGCCTCCACCGGAGTTGCGAAACATATTGTCTTCATACACGAAAATCTGTTCCTCACCATTCACTTCGCCAGTCAATATAATCCTAGCCGGACCACCATTTCGATAGCGGCCGCTCAAGACAAGCTGGTTGCCGGCAAAGAGATCGGGTAACGTGTTGGGATACATCTGTTCCACTAGAATATCATCAAAATCCAGAGCGATGTTAGCCAATACCGGGGTGCTAACTTTGGCGTAAAATGAACTTACAGCTTCGTCGATCTGTTGACCAGGCCGCACATAAGTGGTTGTCCCGCCATGATCTTGAGCCAGACTATCTAGCAGAAAGGTGTCTACATCATCGCCGACACCAAAAGCGAATATCCTGACATTGTCTGGCGTCTGCGTCGATACAGTATCCAATAACCTGGAGGTATCGATGATGCCTTCGGTGGCCAATCCATCAGTGAGAAAAATGATGGTGGTTGGCCGTTCGGTGTCAGCTTGGGCAGCAGCTTCAAGCAAGGCGCCACTGATATTAGTTCCACCAAGCGCTTCTAAGCCGTTTACGAATTGTTCGTAGTTTCCAGCGTCACTTGCCTGGCTTAGGCCTTGCGTGAATCCTCTCACGCCAGTACTGAAGGCAATGATGTTAAAACGATCCCGTGGATTCAAATTGTCGGCTACGAAGATCGCGGCATCCTTGGCTTGGGCCAATTTCTCGCCATCCATGCTGCCGGAGACATCGATTACAAGAATGACATCTTTGGCTACGACCTCATCAGCCTCAGTCTCTACCTTTGGCGCAACCAGCAGTAAGAAGAAACCGTCCTGATCCGCTTCTTTATAACTAAGTAGATTGAGCCCGATATCTTCGGGAGCAACTGAATAATACAATTCAAAATCCTGTTCCGGCTTGACATCAGCTTCTTCGAAGCCAACTACCGCCCTGAAGTCACCGTCCCGGTCGATGGCGACCGGATGACTAGGCGAATAGATAGTCCTTATTTCATCATTCGATTCCACTTCCACCCTGATGTTTTGATTATCAAGCGACGTATTGGTATAAAGGTCGGTTGATTGGGGGTAAACGTAATGAATTAGCCCATTTTCAGCAGGTAAAACTTGAGAATATTCGATTTCGATTCGTCGTTCATCTCGAGGAGGGATGGGAAAAACATTGGCCTGGATGGCACTGTTGCCAACATATTCCAGCAAAGCTGGATCCCGGAGCTGGCGCACGATCTCTTCGTAAATCTGACGCGCTTCGCCAGCCTCAAGGATTTTCGCCTCAATGGGCTCGCCATCTACCCACATTGTCAACTCGCTGACGGTTGCTCCTTCGGGCAGTGGAAAAAGATAGGTTCCTTCCAACATCCAGTCGTTATTATTGACAAATAACTGGTCGATGTGGGTGGTAGCAACTTGTTCGTCGATGCTCACGTCGACACGTTGGTACTCTATTTCTAAGCCCTCGAAGTTCCAATCTGGAGGAATTGGTGGAACGGGTAAGATCGGCGGCGTTGGTCGGATAGGATCTTGGGCAGTAGCTGGCAAAGCAACTATTAATATAAAGAATACGGCTAGTAGGCTTATGATGATGTTCTTCTTCATGATGTAACCTCCAACGAAGTTCGGGAAATCCCGATTTAAAAGGCCGAGAATGGCTGTGTCTGATAATCAGACGTCTTAATTCGCTGGATGGTTCCCCTGTCACTCGTTTGGTAATTGCCAAACGTAATCTCAGGTTAATTTTCTGGCAGAGATGATGAGTTTTTGCGACCTGAGCATGTAGACTTTTTGATTGGCATCAGCGTTGCGATTTATCATAAGGCTGTTGGCAGGCGCAGCTCCCTGTTCCCGGTCGTTTTCTGAAATTGTTTCTCTAGGCAGAGATTGACATAATAATCAGCTAGTGGGATTACTTTATTCTTGCGAACTTGGTTTTAATCTCCCCCGATTTTGCTTAAGGTAGGTTATTAGTTTCCTTTATCAGTTGACGAACTACGGCTCGCATGTCCCCTGTCTCTTTGAAAGTGGCTAGCTGGCGGTCTGAACTGGTGCCTTCTTCCATGATCTTGAACGCATAGGCAATTTCTTTCCGGCTGCCTAATTCGTCGATGATGTCCTCAAGGAACCAGCCAATCAATTCACCGATCAACTCTTTGGCCGGCAATTCTTTTTCTTTGCCAAAATCAATAAGCCGACCATCGAGGCCAAAACGAACGGCTCGCCATTTGTTTTCTTCAACCAGATCACTTGGATAGATGCGAAAGGTCATATTGTCATAGCGCAGCTTCCATAATTTGGCGATGATCGCCTGAAAGATGGCGGCGATACAAACGGCTTCTTCAACCCGGGTGCAAACGTCACAAATACGGAATTCTAGAGTGGGGTAGGACCAGTTCGGCCGGATGTCCCACCAAATATTCCGTCCGTCGGGGATACATTGGGTTCTAACTAAGGCATCAACCAGACGAGAGTAGTCGTCCCAAGAGTTGAAGATCCTTGGTACGCCTGTACGCGGGAAATTTCTCAAGAAAATACTCCGGTAAGATTTCATCCCTGTGTCACGGCCCATCCAAAAGGGCGAACTGGTTGCCAGGCACAAGACGTGGGGCAATAGATACCGCGACACATTCATGGCGTCAATCAAAAATTCTTGATCTTCGATAGTGATGTGCACATGAGTGCTAAAGGTGAGATGCTTCTGCAATAATTCCCTTTCATCAGGTTTACTACCCATGTGTGATCTTTGACCGGCTGTTTTATCTTCGGGGATGTAATAAGGATGGGTACCTGCCGCTAAAATTTGCAGCCCGTTTTTTGCCGCTAGATCAGCCACCCCTTTTCGAATTTTCACTAATTCGTCTTTTGCTTCGGCCGGCGTGCGGCAAACGCGAGTTCCAATCTCCACGATAGACTGGTGAACCTTAGGTTCGAAATCAAACTCTCGCAAAACACGTCGATCGTCCTCCAAACTTTGGGTGATAAAGGATTGAAGCTCCCCTGTTTCAGGATCGACAATTTGATATTCTTCTTCTATACCAATCGTTAGCGATGGTTCTCTCATTTAGGCCTCGCTCGTGTTAGTCTTCGTCATCGTTTCTGAACCACAAAAGTTGGAACTGAGGATCCTCCACCGGCCGTAACATTTAATAAGGGATCAGTTCCAAGTCGGGTCAGGCAACCATCCATGTATTCACCATAAAAAGCGAAGGGAGCGGTGTCTTGCATACGGTTGCTCAGGTGGACTCGGCCATCAACCAGGCTCGGATAAGGTTCCCAGGGGATCTCTACCCGCTCCTGGACAATGTAAGGGGTTTCTAGGGCGGCCAGGATGGCTTTTTCCCATGTTGAGCTATCCACCAGCCAACCAAGAACGATTCCTTTTCCCCCATATTCATCGCTTGGCTTTAGAACAAAATTGTCCTTGTACTTTGAAATATATGGTATGAGATCGATAGGTTTGCCATCATGCACGGTGTGTCTTTCTTCGATAGTACGAGTCCAAGGGATATGGTCTTCTACTGCCCGCAATTCCTCCAAGTCGAAGAGATGTTGATTTCTCTCGTCACTAAGCACTGCCAGGCTTGTTTTCTTATAAAGAATCTTGCAACGGAAAGGATTAACCATGCAGACAGCATTGTCACGAACCGCTCGTATTACAGGATGGTCGATCCCCCCTTTTTCAAACAACTCAGTGATCAAAACCCGCTTATATATCAGATCCACTGGAAAATTTCCGGCGTAAAGTTTGCCGTTCTGATATGTCATCTCGCGGGGATCGGCAATTACGCAATCAAGGCCCTGGGAATGAAAAT
>JBFFVR010000166.1:0-3913 GCA_041570685.1 Promineifilaceae bacterium (SeqCode) | reverse complement strand
TCTTCTAGTTGGTCGAACCGATTCAAAGCCGGTGGCAATGACGGTCATTCGCAACTCGTCACCCATCGAATCATCAATGACAGCCCCAAATATCAGGTTGGCGTCAGGATGTGCCGTTTCACGGATAATAGAAGCCGCCAGATTTACCTCATAGAGGCTCATATCGGGACCCCCGGTCACATTAAATAGAATTCCACGCGCACCATCGATTGTAACATCAAGCAAGCGGGAACTTACAGCTTGTTCAGCGGCTATACGGGCTCGATCTTCGCCCTCACCTCGGCCGACGGCCATCAATGCGGCTCCGCCCTCAGACATGATCGTCTTTACGTCTGCGAAGTCGAGGTTAATCAGACCCGGTACCGTGATAAGTTCACTGATTCCCTGGATACCTTGGCGAAGTATATCATCGGCTAAGCCGAAGGAATCGCTCAGGGACATGCGCTTATCTGTTAATTCAAGCAATCTATCATTAGGGATGACAATTAGCGTGTCTACATGTTCCTTAAGTTGTTCAATTCCGGCTTCAGCCACACGACTACGGGGTGTTCCTTCGAATAAAAATGGCCTGGTCACGACGCCGATACTGAGCGCGCCAGTTTCCTTAGCTACCCTAGCTACGAGCGGTGCCGCACCAGTGCCTGTACCTCCACCCATGCCAGCTGTTATAAAAACCATGTCAGAACCGGTGAGCACCTCCTCCAGTTCATCAATCGATTCTTCAGCCGCTTTCTGTCCCTGCTCTGGGTCGCCACCAGAACCGAGCCCTCGAGTCAATTTCTCGCCAATGTTGACCCGCGTGTTCGCTTTTGAACGAAGCAGGGCCTGGGCATCTGTATTAACGGCAACAAAATCAACACCGCTAACACCTTCCGCGATCATTCGGTCCACAGCATTACTTCCACCACCGCCGACGCCAACCACTCGAATCCGAGCAAAATTTTCAGTTTCCGGTGCTCTCTGCATAGTTTTACCCTTTCCTGCTTGATTAACCGAGGATTCCCATAGAGATATTTGCTTCGCCTTACCAGAAACAATTCTGCGGGTCATAAAAGCGTCGCTTTATTACCCGGTCTTGGATCATAATGACCAGCAAATTGCTCCAGTGTGGCTTTTTCCACCAGCCACTTGTTTCCAAACTTAATGGCTGGCAACTTACCCTGACGAATTAGGCGCCTGACCGACTCAGGGTGAATGTTTAGCCGTTCGGCCACTTCACTAACGCCAGCATAAGTCTCCAGGAGATCTTCCTTGCTCATAAATGCGGGATAATACAACAATTGATGTTGTAAACTTACAACATTATTAAGAATATGTCAAGTAATTCGTTATGGTAAGTTGGGGTGAAACTTAATTTTTTAAGATGTTGGGGCTGACAGAGTATTTTTAAGAGGAAATCCGCACGAATGTGTTTCTTTAATCAAGCAACATACCGCAAATCGATACAAGCGAGGTATCTTGCTGGTCGGCCGGGCAGTGCTTATATGCGATTGGCTGGCCTTTCGTCTCTCCAAGGTAATTTAACATGAGATAGATAGCTGAAAAACCGCAGATCCGATTTTGATCTTCAATGGCGGCCACTTCTTCATAAAAACGATTTGCATCCCCATGAGCGATGGCTTCCATTAAGCTCTCATCGCTGCTTGCTAAGGATTCTCGGCGGGTCGAGTCCATGAAAAAATCATCGCCAAAATTTGGACCAACGTGAGCTAGATCAACAGATGCAACAGCCAATACTCTCTTACCGGTTGTTGCGGCCTGCAACGTCTCGATAACTTTATTTAGCTTCGGATCATCGGCAGGATGCCGGCCGTTGGTCACAAAATGATGAAATGAACCACAGAGGATAGGCACAGTCGGGCAGACATTTTCCTGTCTCATATAGTGAAGCCAGACAGCTGACAGTTCGATTGAATGCTCCTTTCGATGATGAAGCTCTTCATCGAAAAGACCAGGACCTATCTCATCTGATAGCGCCCTAATGATAGATGGCTCGGTCGGTATCAAACCGTAGGGCGTCGCATACGGCATTTGAGTTAGGGTGATGCTTCCGGCGCCTCCAAAGTGATCAGTGCCAAAGATGAGCACTAAATCTGCCTCAGCAACGGCCGCCGCCGCTCGTCTCCAAACGCTCGAGTAGACCGGGCCGCCACGCTGGTAATCAATGTGAGGCGAAATGATGCCCCGGCCCATCCAAGGATTCTTAATGTCCAAATTATCGTCCTGCTCGTAAGCAGCTAAGGTTTTAGAAAGTTCTTCTGGTTCGGCTGGATACCCCATACCGGCCAATGATGCAGGCCGTACTCCTCGAGCACGATATTCCTCTAGTTGAAGCTGAATGAGATTTCGTGATCGCTCATTGTCCAATAGGTAAGCCTGATCGATTTTACTAATTGTATTATCGATTAACTCTTGATCTGGAGGAAAGCCAAACTGTTTTTCGAAATCGACAACTAATTGTTCCATGTCTCGGGAGCCATCGAACAAGATTAGCATTTGAGCCAATTCGGGTGTTAGGATAAGCTGGTACTCGCTTAATTCCATCGGATCACGGATCAGCCACATCTGCTGCTGTTCATAAATCACTGGTTGAAAGTCAACTTGGCGGAGACGGGGCATTTCGGACAATATATTTACTCCATTTCAGGACGTTTAAACTTTGACCTTGAGAGATTGGTTGCCATACAGCCTTTGCAAGATATTTGCTGCATAGTTGGTTAATTATCTTGAATCTTCGCCAGGCAGCTTATTTCTGGACTGGCGATAAGTAAATCTTGTCTACTAAAAACAATGGTTTTTCGGCGACAAGTATCCGTATAAGAGAGCATTGATGCAAGAAGACAAATCTACTAGTCAAGAAGGCGACCCTTCGCGTCGCTTATGGTTTGCTCTGATCGGTTCGATTGCCATGGCGGCGTTTCTTTGTCTTGCCATCGTGGTGATTAGTCTGACCAGTACTGAGTCGCCTGCTCTGCCGGTTGCTGCAAAGGAACTGATAACTGAGGCCATCCCGGAACTTGGACAACCTGAAGAAGTGGCTGCCCCGACGGCCGTGTCTTCTGAAATTCCACTGGTAGCTCAACCGGGGGGGCGCTCAGCTAGTGATCCCTATATTCCCGAACTCGGAAATTCTGGTTACGATGTTCAACACTATACGCTGCAGTTGGTCCTCGATCCAGCAACAGAATATTTGGAGGGGACAACGACAATTGAGGCTTTAAGCACTATTAATGGGTTATCGGAAATTTCGTTAGATTTCATTGGCTACGAGATTGGAGTTGTCACGGTTGATGGATTAGCGGTCGCTTTTGAGCGTCAAGAGAACAAACTGGTGATCAAATTGCCTCAGAATTTACCACAGGGCGACTCTTTTTCCGTCGTTGTCGCCTATCGAGGCACCCCACCAAGCGAACCTTCTGTCTATTTACGTTCCATTGATCACCTGGGATTGCATTATTCTGGTGAAAACAATCTCTTTGCGATATCTGAGCCGGATGGCGCCCGTTATTGGTTTCCATCCAATGACCATTTGCAGGATAAGGCAAATTTCCGCTTTGAGTTGGTGGTGCCAAAAGGTCTTGTTGCGGTGGCGAATGGCCAATTAAAAGAAACCCAAGCCGGCGTTTTGCCTAATGGCGAGATCGGTGAATTGTTTATTTGGGAACACAATTATCCGATGGCGCCCTATCTTGCTGTGATTGCGGCCGGCGATTATGAACGTATTGAAGATCGTTCTCCGGAAGGCATCCCCTTACGCCACTATGTTCAGCCAGAAAATCGCGAGGCAGCGCTCGAAGCAGCCAGTGAGATTGGCCAAGCAATAGATTGGATGGCTGAGTTATTTGGTCCTTATCCTTTTGAGACTTTTGGGTTTGTAACGGCGCCGGTAACCGGCCGTTCGATGGAGACTCAG
>JBFFVR010000165.1:0-3970 GCA_041570685.1 Promineifilaceae bacterium (SeqCode) | reverse complement strand
TTTCAGGAAAACAGGAGTATTATCAAAATGAGTGCAAATGTAGCTATCGCGGGAGTGACCGGCGCGGTCGGTCAGGAGTTTTTGTCTATTCTTGAAGAACGTGATTTTCCGTTCACATCGATGAAGATGCTTCAAAGCATCTTCGCGCAAAATTCGCCGGGTCATTTTACGTGTTCGTTGCCATCGCCAAAAGAAGCCATTATGAGGTCGGAACAACCAAATTCCCAGGCCAAAGATTAATAACAATATTATTAAAGATATGACGGCTTCTAACATAACAGTGTTTTCAGAAGATTTAGGTACATCAAAATATGTGTTTAGATATAAGAATAACGATCTTGGACCAAAATTGAACATGATCTTTATCACTAATTTTAAGTGACATTAGTCACTTGATTCGATTTCTTGTGTCTTGCTTCAGCAAATATTGAGTCTATGGGAAATTGTCGGTAATAGCGGGAACTGGCCAGGGGTTAATACGGAATGTAATTAGCATTAAGATATGAGGAATGCCAAGAGCATTGCACCTATGTTCGATTAGTAAAAACTGATGCGGGCAATCCGAAGCCGATTACAGCCATGAGAAGAGTTAACTAGCGAAGATCAAGTTATAGGAGAACGGATGTCGTTGGCTTTCCCCGGTTCAAGGATACTCACATCCGTTCCCCTTCTAGGCCTTTTTACATCACTTGACGTTTATCAAAGTATGTATCGGTCGCAGTATTTCCCGACTGGTTGATAATCAGACCGTCCAGCGACTTCACAAAATCAACCAAGCGAAGAATACTACCTGTGTCTGGCTTATTTTCGCGAAAACGAACCATCCCATATCTATCTACTAGCACCAGTGATTCGCCATGCTGGTACTCGTCTTGATTCGACAAAGCGTAAGCGCGACTCAATGAATGCCAGTCATCGGCGAGAAGCGTAACCGGCAATCGCAAACCCATAGCAAACCGATTCGCTTGTTTGATTTGTCGGCTTGGACCCACCATCACCATTGCAATATCTTGATTCTTCAAGCAATTTAGGGAGCGGCGCAATGCCAACGCCCGTTTCCAGCATCGAGAACAGGTCCAGCGGCATACAAAATGAAACAAGACAAGTTGATCGCCAGCAAATTCCGTCCTGGCCCTAAACTGCCCTTCCCAAGCATCAGGATTAGGGATGTAAGGGATGTGTTTGACATTCTTATAGCATTTGCATTTGGAATTCATGTGCTTCTTCCTTAAAGCGGAAGACTTTTCGAATTTGATCTGCATAGCCAGTCTATTCTCTGGAAAACGAACCTTATTCTAAGCTGATACGACTTCCGCTTCTTGATTTTCGACCAAGCTTTCTATACGTAACCTTGTCCGAGTCAAGAGTGCTCTTATGCGAAACCTCTCGGGATTACTTAATTCTTTCCAAGGTGCGAAGAAATAACGGTTTGTTTTTTCTTCCGCTTCGTCTCGAACGGCTTGGCCTTTTTTCGTTACTTTATATTTATCACCGGATTTTCTTAACCAGCCTCGTTCAGTCAGGCGCTCTAAAGACTGGGTATAGTCTGCTAGTTCATAACCTCTGAAAGGCAGTCGCTCGACCAATTCTTCGGCGGTTGAAGCTTCGCCGCGCCAAACAAGGGTAAATGTCTCCCAACTACGACCGTCAATTTCATAAGGTTGCCAGACAGCGATATGAACATCATCCCTGAAAGCGTTCAAGTCATCCAAATATTGATCGATTTGAGCCAGTGAGCTGTAAGATTGTTCTGGATGGCAATTGTGCATGTTCGCTAAGCTCCATTTACTTTCCGGTTCAACCGCCTCTAGACTAGCGTCAACTATCTTGTGAAGTAAATCTGCTAAGGCTTGAGTATCTTCATCCATCAGGGGATCGATTTCATCCAGACGGCTATAGAATACATCGTTAACGGTATCGATAGCTTTCCGGCCCTGGTTGCTCAAGACATACCCCCCATTTGAGGTCGTAAGCAACCCGGATTCAGCGGCATCCGATAGGACCTGGTTGGCTCGTTCGGAGCTATTATAAGGAAATCTTTGACGATGATCTTTGACCGAATAGGATTCAGGTGATTTTCCGGAGGCCATCAGTGTAGGGAAAAAGGTCGCTGGCTCACTGAAGTATTTTTCAAATAATGGCTGCACAACATCATTGGCAGCAGATGGAATTGTCTGGCCAAGTTTTAAAGCCAGCTCCCAAGCAATTACTGCCCCTTCATGCTGCAAACTCTCGTTGGCTTCGCTGAGCAACTCGAACAGCTCGGCTATCTCGGTATCACCAAGTTTTTTCCAACTCTCGAAGTAGATGCGGTCGGTTTCAGACCCAACTTCTTGTTTAATCTGGTTGCCCTTAGCGGTGAGAACCCATTCATTGTCAATTTCTTCAAGCCAACCGAGTTCCTCTAACTCTGATAAGGACGCACCATAATCATCTGCACTGTAACCACGGTAATTTAGACGTTCTGCTAAGCCTGCCGCGGTTTTCGCTTCACCCTGCTCAACCTGGGTGAATGTCTCCCAAGTCCGTCCACCCAGGTCATATTTTCGCCAGGCGGCATTATGAGCGTCAGTGCGAAAGCGAAGCAAGTCTGTCACATATTGATCGAGCTTGACTACCGTCGAGGCATTCTCTCCAGGATCTGTCCAACGGCTGCCATTCAAAGCAAGTTTTTCATTTGGTTCCGGTGCCTCCAGAGACGCCACCACAATCTGGCCTAACAATTTTGCCAGACGTTCCATTTTCTGGATCGACAATGCGCCAACCGGGCTTGGGCTTTCTGACGCGTCAAGGCCTTTATGGGCAGCGTGGAAAAATCCTTCGATTAGCTCACGCCCGTTCTCTGTCAAAACGTAAGTATCCGTATCGACGGCCTGCAGAAGACCGGCTTCCGCCAGGGCGGCGTAGTTTTCTGATTGGCGTTTTATTGAGGCAAAAGGATATTGTTGGTGAATTTGAGAAATCGTCACCGGTTCTGGCTCATAGGCCCGAACATTATTCAACGCAAACCAATGATTGGGTGCTTGTAATTTGTATTGGTGCTCAGTGACTCTTTCGCTATAGAAAGGTGCAAGAGATCGTAATAACTCTTCGATTTGTTCATATACTTCTTTTTTGTCAGTCATGGGATTCTCCTTCTTCATCTCTTATGGCTGCGGGATTTCCTTGAATTAGGGAATTCGTAAATTCCAACATTTCCAAGGCTCGGCCTGCTACGGGTAACTTAGCTCGGAAAACGATATCTTTTAACTTTTAGCGGGATTATTTAGAGTGCCTTGATTAACTGGCGGAGCTGGATCGCCCAAGGTTGACGATGGCTCCTAAAGTTACAGGCCGTGTAGGTAGGCTGATAAAGCTCGCAGCGTATTGTCTACCCGCTCATCATTAATATCATAGCATTTTGCTCCCCCACACCGCCGCTCTGTCAAGTAACCGGTAGCGCTTAGCTGCTTCAGATGACGGGAGGCGGCCGATTGGCTCAGCTCCAATTCCTGCATTATATCTTTCGATCGTTGCTCCCCTTCTTCAGAGATCAACCGCAATATCCGTAGACGAGTATCATCTGCCAAGGCACCTAATCGAACCAGTATCTCAGCACGACTCAAATCGGGCGCGTAGTATTCCGTGCCCTCTGGCAACCGAGCCCCAAATAAGATGCCATATACATTTCTGTATTTGAACTTGCTCAAGTAAGGTCCTACATGGGCGGAAGGGACAAAAATTAGATTTTCTGACTTTTCAAACAGTTTTTCCCACTTGCCATCACCAAAAGACTGTCCAGTAATATATTCGGCCGCTTCAATTTGCCCCATCTGATCATAGTCAACTTGTTTGAAGGCGCTAACAGCATCCTGCAACATCGGCTTAACCCGCATCCACTCGGCCGACATATATTTGTCCCACATATGTCTCAAATGGGTAACGGTCAATGACTGCATAGATGGCGGATCTAAAATATAAGCATAAGCCT
>JBFFVR010000164.1:0-3981 GCA_041570685.1 Promineifilaceae bacterium (SeqCode) | reverse complement strand
TGATATTCGCACTGGTGAGATTTATCCAGAAATATGGCAAAGTTGGCTTGCATTTGACCCTGTGCGCATGGTTGAGCCGTATCAATCTAATCTGAAGCGGCTAAAATTACTTTATATCGATTGCGGCAATATGGATCAATTCAATCTTCTGTTGGGAGCTCGCCAATTACAGTCAAAATTGGAACAGTTTGGAATCGACCATGTATATGAAGAATACGATTCCGATCACTTCTTTCTTCGTCGTGAACAGAAACGTAAGAGCATCCCGCTTCTAGCAAAAGCTCTTTTGGAGTAAAAATTGGACTCCAGCGATTTCAAAAACTGGAATCAAGAAGAGATATTTCTTAAGAAAAAAGATCGAAAGCATCTTGCGCCTGCAGTTTATCCTTTCCTCGTTTCGAAAACGTTGAGGATCTCTCGATGCCAGGGTATATTTTTTAAAAACATCAGCCGGACCTCATCATCTGGGATCTTTAGTGCCCACGACTGTAGTTTTCGATAGGCAGTTTCCAATAGCGCATTGGCCCGATTGTCACGGACAGCTTGCAAAACTTCAAAACAAGTTAAATAGATTCGTAGTGGCTCCCAAACTCCGTCAAGCGACCCGCCGCTGTCCAGAAAAGTCATGATCTCTTCAATATATTGAAGGGCAGCTTGAATGTCATCTTGTAGCACCTCAGCCCTGGCCATACCGGCGAGAACTCCCATGGCAAGATTCTCCTGCTTCAATTCCCTTCTTATTCTTAACGAATTCTGGTAGGCATTGAGTGCCTTATGTGGGTGGTTTAATCCTAACCAGGCATGGCCAAGCCAAATTAAGACTTCGGCTTCCATCTCGGATTGATGAACTTCGTGTGCAATCGCGATGCCTTCTTCCCCGAATTGCAAGGCCGCGTTCCAGTCTCTCGTTGTTTCAGCGTGCCAGCAGAGATTTATCAGATCGGAGGCGACATTCGCCCGTCCCCCAGTTTGTCGAGAGATCTCCAGAGCTTGTTGGAAACAAGTCTTCGCCCCCGGATAGTCGCCTAAAGTCATAAGGCCTACACCCAGGTTGCCGAGGGCGACAGCTTCGCCATGTTTGCTTTCAAGCTTTCGATCGATCGCAAGCGCTTTTTCGGTACTTTTGAGTCCTGCGTAAAAATCCCCTTCAGCTCTATAGATTAATCCCAGGCTACTATAAACGTTAGCTTCAAGATTCTGGTTTCCAGATTGTTTGGCACTATCCAACGCTTGCTCGGAAAGAACTCGTGCCTCAGCGTACTTCCCTTGTTGGATCAATGTCCAGGAGACGACATGGTTAGCTTCAGCAATGAGCTCATGCTCCTCGATCGCTTTGGCCAGTTCTATGGCCCCTTGCGAGGTTGTCATAGCCGCTGCATAATCGGCCGTCCACCAGTACATCCATGCTTTTTCTATTTGGGATCTTGCCTGTTTTGAGACATCTTCGAGTTGTTGTGCCAAGTCACTTAGCTGGTTCAAAGCCTGCGCCTGATCTCGCCTGGCTCCTAGCCGAGCGTGTAACCGTACGGTAGCTAATACAAGCCGGTAACGACTTTCAAGATCATCAGGAGGTGTGATAGCTAATGCCTGGCTGTAATATTTGAGCGCAATATTGTTTTGGTAAGCTTTACTGGCGGCATCACCTGCCAACTCTAAGTATTGGCGAGACTTCTCTAATTGCTGAGCTAGTTCGGCATGGTAGGCCAATTCGCCGTAGTGGGGACTTAGATCATCTGCGTATAGCTGCTCAAGAGCCAGCAGTGCCAACCCATGTAAAGACTGGCGGCGAGAACGTAGTTGCATATGATAGGCAGCATCACGGAGAAGCACATGTTTAAAGATATAGCGCAATTCATTTAATGCAATCCATATGGACTGGTTTTCCGCCTGGGCTACCTTGTCTCGAACCGAAGAATCATCGTTCAACATGCGGGTTAATATCCTGATCTCGAATTCCCTTCCCAAAATCGAAGCTGTTTGCACGATATCTTTAATATCCTGGGCGAGTCGATCGAGTCTAGCAACTAATATGGCGCTGATATCCCCGGGCATGGCAGAATATTGCTGGCTATCTAGTTGCCATCCATTCTCCCCAAGGGTAATGTGCTCTTCCTCTTCCAAGTAGCCCAGAATCTGCTCGGCGAAGAAGGGATTTCCCCCAGAACGTTCAACTACCAGGTTTAACAAATCAAGGTTGACTGACAATCCCAACTGAGCTTTGGCCAATGATTTAATATCGTCCGGAGATAATTGGCCTAAATCGATCAATTGTTGGTTTCCATCCCCGGCAAATAAATCTAAATCTCCCTCCTTGCGTGCTGTCGCCAATATTGCCAGTGGAATTTCTGGAGAACGAGACAACGTGTAGATCAATTGTTTTACAAATACAGTCGAATCTCTATCCAACCAATGGGCGTCCTCTAAAAGCAAGACAACAGGCTGACGCAAAGATTCAGCTCGCAAAAGAGACAGGAGCGCTGTCAAACTGTTTTCGTACCGGCCTTTGGCATCTAATTGTTCATAGAGTGAATCAGGCCAGGCAAGGTTGACTAAGGCGCCTAAGAAGGATCGCGTGCGATCTAACTCTGATTTAAGCTCATTATCAGAGGTACTGGCAATTAAATTGTCGATTTTGCGATTGAAACTACGTTTGTTGCGAGCATCAGATTGCTGTTCCGACTGCCCGAAATAACCGCGTAACCAATATCGAAAAGGATTTAGCGATTCCCGCAGGATCTCATCAGTTTGACAAACAAACAGTGAAAACTCCTGATTTTTTGATGATTCAAGAGACAGGATAAAGTCATAAACCAATCTGCTTTTTCCGATACCGGGTTCCCCCAAAACCACAAGAGCACCGCAAAAAGAGCCTTGCCAAATCGGTTTGATGAATTGAAAAAGCAGTTCCCGTTCAGTCTTCCGGCCGACCAATCGGCCTTCAAATAAACGTTCAGTTTCTTCAATTCGCTCATGTAGAACGAAGACTTTTTGTTTGTTGGTGAAACCTTTAAAAGCTATCTCAGACTCGAATTCAAGGTCATAATAATCCTCAGCCTTAGCGGCGATGTTTTCATCTACCCATATTTCGCCCCTGGGAGCGGCTTCCATCAATCGGGCCGCCAGCGTGGTGCCTCGCCCATGGCAGGTATATTCACCAGCCAATTTACCGCCACTATAACCTCCATGAGCAATTCGATAGCTTATGCCGACCTGAATAGGGATGACTGTTTGGGATTGCAAGTCGAGTATGAAATTAAGAGCTCGCCGCATATCATTTTCATGGGCAATCGGAGCACCCCAGAATAGCAGAAGATTTGCTCCTTTATCGCCAAAATTGACGCGATTAAGCAAGCCCCCATAACGATCTAGCAATTTAAAAATGATTTGCATAAATGTTTCTAATTGGTCGACCGTTCGCATTGTAGGCAAGCCAATGAACATACTAACCACCTGACGAAATTCCCCACTAAGAGTCGTCTGCGTGGCCTCGGGCGGAAAGAACCGTCTTATGATGTCGGGATCGACCGGTTGCAGTTGGACTGTGTCAGGTGTGGCTGGGGAGCCATGGAAGGCAATTATCTTGAAGTGATCTCCTACGGGCTCGGCCGTCACCATAGAATTAACTGCCTTCGTGACAGCAGAGTCCATGATCAGATCTCCCGCCTGGGCAAATTTCTCCGCATCAGCACATCCATCGATGGCAGCGCCTTGAAAGTAATAAATTGCCCGATCCTTGTCTGGTGATGAAATGACACCCCAGGCCACCTCTCCGATCGCGATGCCTACCTTCACAGATATTGCAAATGTGCCGTATTGTGTTTGATGTTCAGGAGAGGTCACTACAAGCTGTTGTATCTGCCAGGCGGCTGTCAATGCCCGTTCGATTGCATCTCCCGGGTCTCTTTCTGTTGGGAAAACGGCCGTGAAGGCATCACTAGCCAAATTTGTGACGAAGCCGCCTTGTTCAAAAACGCTTAGCAT
>JBFFVR010000163.1:0-3988 GCA_041570685.1 Promineifilaceae bacterium (SeqCode) | reverse complement strand
CGCATTATGGTCGCCAGGTAATGCTAAACAGGAAACCATTTCGCTACCTGCGGATGATCTGACAGAAGCGTCAGTTTCAATCGATTTCAATGCAGCGGGAGCGGATGTTTTCCCCCTTCGCGATAGCCGAGACTTAATAGAAGCGGAAGTTTCTTACAACGGTGAATTGATATTCGATAGCGACGTTAGTGGTGATAAAGCAACCGTTCATCTTGAAACAGTGGATAACCAGGGCTTGTTTTTTTGGGCTAATCCGGAATCTTGGTTCGGTTCAGCGGAATTGAGTCGTTGGTCTGTTGGCCTGGATCCAGAAGTACCAACTGACCTCTTCTTGAATCTGGCTTCGGGTTCAGTCGCCCTCGACTTAGACGAACTAAGCCTAAGTGACTTGATAGTAGATGGTGGCTCGGGCTCCTCCGAAATCCAGCTGCCCGGCGGCGAATACGAAGCCAGCTATGACGTGGGAAGCGGTCGCGTGACCATGACGTTGCCTGCCTTTGGTCAGCAGGCGTTTGTTATCGATGGTGGATCGGGAAGTCTAACGATATACGTTCCCAGCTCAACGGAAGTTTATTTGGAGGCCGACAAGGGGAGCGGTGGACTTCGAATTTCCGACGACCGTTTCAGCAATATATCCGGTGACGAATCCGACGATCAGGTGATTTGGCAAACAGAAGGATATAGCCAAGGTCAGGACCAGATAGAGCTGTTTATCGATGTTGGCTCAGGGGCAGTTCGAATTCAAGAAAAATAGGCTGGCATAGCCTGCCCAAATATTCATTAAATTGACGTGCAGAGAATCTGCTTGATGCTGGCCAAATGTTACATCTAGGGTATCCAACGAAGAATTGAAAGGTGATATCTTTTTTGGGACTTTCCTCTTAGCCAAATTGGCATACTTCATCCGCCAACCGCTGTCAAGTTCAAGATTTCAAAACTTTAAGCTAAACGAGCAGGTTCTTGAAAGGTTTTACCTCTGTGGTGTGTTATACTTTTTCTTTGAACAAGTTGGCGGCGGTTCAACTGCACAGATCAATTGAAGCCAACCATTATTCCCACATAACTGGAGGGAAAAGTTATGCGGCAGTACCTCGATTTAATGCACCATGTCCGGGAAAACGGCATTCAAAGGCAAGATAGAACAGGGGTCGGAACGATAAGCATTTTTGGCTATCAAATGCGGTTTGATCTCTCCGAAGGTTTTCCAGCCGTTACAACCAAAAAACTACATCTTCGCTCAATCATTTACGAGTTATTGTGGTTCTTAAAGGGAAGTACGAATATCGCCTATCTTAAAGATCATAACGTCAGAATATGGGACGAGTGGGCAGATGAAGAGGGAGAATTAGGACCGGTCTACGGATATCAGTGGCGCTCTTGGCCATCTTCTAATGGAGAGACGGTCGATCAGATCAGCCAACTTGTAGAATCTTTAAAAAACAATCCTAATTCTCGGAGACATATCGTAAGTGCCTGGAACGTATCGCAAATCGATAAGATGGCTTTACCACCTTGCCATACGATGTTCCAATTCTATGTGGCTGACGGTCGCTTATCATGCCAATTATATCAGAGAAGTGCAGACATATTTTTAGGCGTTCCCTTTAATATCGCGTCATACGCGCTACTAACAGTGATGGTCGCCCAAGTGACCGGTTATTTACCAGGAGACTTTGTTCACACCTTTGGTGACGCCCATCTTTACATGAATCATCTTGAGCAGGCAGATATTCAATTGGCACGACTGCCATACCCAAAACCCACGATGCATCTTAATCCAGATGTTAGCTCGATATTTGATTTTCGATTTGAGGACATAGAGCTTCTCAACTATCAAGCACATCCCCATATTCGGGCGCCAATTGCCGTCTAGAAAAGCGATAGCTGTTGATGATGATATCTTTGATAGTCGCCATGGGAAATAATCGAGTAATCGGACAGGGCAACCAGCTTCCCTGGCGACTGTCGGCCGATTTAAAATATTTCAGACAGACTACAATGGGAAAGTCCCTCATCATGGGGCGCAAGACATACGAAACCATCGGCCGGCCACTGCCTGGACGAACCAATATCATCCTGACCCGCAATGAGGATTATCAGGCAGAGGGATGCCTGGTTGTTCACTCTCTAGAAGAAGCGCTTGAATTAGCAGGAGAAGGGGAAGTAATGATCATAGGGGGTGGCCAACTGTACCGGCAGTTCATGCCGATGGCCGATCGAATCTATATGACCCAAATAGACTCAGAATTTGATGGCGATACTTTTTTTCCAGTGTTAAATTTTGCCCATTGGTCTGTTATAAAGCGTAGTGAGACAATGTTAGACGAAACAAGTGCCCTCACCTATACCTTCATTACCTACGAGCGAGCCAAATAAATCACTCGACAAAAATCTCAACACGCTCGCCTTCTTCCTCATCGATAACGTCCAATACTTTACCTTGTTGCCCTGCTTGGATCGCCTCTGAAATTTCAGTAAGGTCGACTCCTTCGATTTCGGGAGTAAATTTGGCCCCCATTTTCATACCAACATTGACAAGGCCCATTGGAATGTTGACATTAACTTTATTTTTACCCGATCTTAGATCCGTTACTCGTACCCGGAACCAACGAGGTGTACTAGCGCCTTTTAGAGGTTCAGATTGGGTACGGTTACCGTCTTGATCCAGCGCTCGCAGAAGTTCTGCGCCATCACTGGCATTTATTTTTCCTTCTTCGATCATCTTGAGAATCTTCATTCTCTCTTCGGTCGTTGCCATGTTGAATACTCCAACTAATAATTTAATCAATCGGGTTATTGTCTGTTTGCCGTTAAATCCAGGCTCATTACGGTTAAGGATCGCTCTAATCGGAAATTAGCTTCCTCCAACAACGCATTTGTTATCTGATCTGCTGCCGGGTGGCTAATTCGGATGGTTGCCCGTCGCTGTCGGCGGAGGCGATCTAATGATTTCGCCATTAGGGCACCTTCCAATTGGCCTTGAAACTCAGGGTGGACGCGTAAGCGAAGCCAACTCGGCCGGCCCCAATCATTGGTTACAACTGCCATGCCAGCCAAGAAGTTCTTTCCGCTTGAAGGAGTTCTCCTTTGACAAACCCATCCTTCGATATTTCGCCCATTAAAAAAATCACCCAACCGCCGCCAGATGTCAAACTTGTATTGGTCAGGGGCAGGGGGGGCTGGCCAGGTCAAATCAGGATCGATGCTGCGAATATCAAGTTCATAGGCTTCCTTCCATTCGCGTCGCTGCAATGATCGGACAGCAACTCCAGCAAAGCGCTCGCTGGATAGCGGGCGCAGGCGCCCGGGAAGGGCATCCCAGCGATTCATTATGCCTAGATCATCGAAACTCAATGAATTGTATAGTGTTACTGCTGACTCATTGGAACTATCGACCTGTAGCATGATTCGCCGGCCTTTTATCGTGGCCACATAATTGATGATTTCTTCCATCAGCCCCTTGGCGATACCGCGGCGACGATAATCCGGATGGACAGCCACATTAGCCACGAGATAACGATTGGGAATATCAGATTGCAACAAGGTCGCATTCCCGATGATGCTTCCATCTTCCTCCCAAACAAAACCGGGGACAAAGCCATGTGCTAGTTGGCCGAGCCTTGCGGACAAATTCGGCGAATAGCTCAAACTATATCGATTACTCATGAACCCAGTTCTCGGAAGGCGCTGCATAGGCCCAAAGGATACGTTCAGCAACTCGAAAACTTGCCGCGTATCCTTTGAAAGATTTATTGGGCGAGGACCGTTTCGCGATCCACTGGTTGTTTCAATGGGTGTTGCCAGCATCTATTTAATTGACGATCGCCTCCAATAAAGTGGTAGCTTCCTCAGGGGAGATTACGCCACTTTCAACCATTTGCAATATTTTTAGTTGCTCAGCTTCAGTAGCTTTCTTATCTTTGGTCGTAGGTCTTGCCGGTCGAGATGGAGGTTGCCAAGCGGATTGGTCAGATTGCCATTTAACTTT
>JBFFVR010000162.1:0-3990 GCA_041570685.1 Promineifilaceae bacterium (SeqCode) | reverse complement strand
AGGCCCCACCAGAAGCGGCCGAATCGCTTGCGTATGCTGGATTTGATATTGTCTCCTTAGCAAATAACCATGCCCTTGATTACGGAATCGAAGCGCTCGAACAAGCGACTGAACTTTTGACAAATCAATCTATAGCTGCAATCGGTGCCGGTCCCAATGATAGTGCCGCCCGTTCTCCACATGTGCGCGAAGTTCAGGGCATAAAACTAGCCTTCTTAGCCTATACTGATGTACCAGTTGAGGTCCGAGGATTTGATACGAGACAATGGCAGGCAGGTGAAAATCAAGCAGGTTTACTGTGGGCAGACTTGTCTATTGTCGAAGAAGACGTGAAGATCGCTCGTGAATTGGCCGACGTTGTCATTATTGTGCTGCATAGTGGATACGAATACATTGAAGCCCCAAGCCCTCAACAAAGTACAATTTCGCGGGCAGCCTTAGAGGCTGGAGCTGACATAGTAATTGGACATCATGCTCACCTATTGCAAGGGGTTGAATTTAACGAACGAGGTGTGATCGTTTATGGTCTTGGTAATTTTGCCTTCGAAATCGATGGCCCCCCTGATACTGCAATTTTAAATGTGTGGATGGATCAGCAGGGTGTTCGTCAAATAGAGTTTGTACCGGCTATCGTACAGTTCGGAGGCCAACCAAGAATTGCAAATGATTTAGAGAAATCCAGAATCTTAGATCACATTTACCGTCTAACGGATGCCCTTAACTAATCGTTGCGGCAGTTCTCGACCGACGAGTCAAAGTTACTGTCCATATAAGAGCTACAATCAGAATAATGACTAAAATTCCTGCACAGAACCGGTATAGACCACTTATACCTATAAGTGGCATTAGCGAATAGGCAAGTGGCGGGCCAATGGCACTCCCCAGATCCCCGGCCGTAAAAAGTATTCCCAATCTTCGTCCGTGGATAGCAGCAGGCGATAAATCGCCAACTAGAGCTGTAGCCAGACTCTGACTACTACCACTGCCAATTGAAATGAGCGGCAAACCCAGGATGATAACAAGGGGCAATCCCTGGGATACTAAGATCATGCCGATGATACCAATTGCGATTCCAACTGCGCCAACACCCCAACGCGTATTCAATCTATCCGAGATCGATCCAGCGGCCGGCGCAGCGAACATACTAAGCAATGTGGTCATGCCTAGGCCTATCCCTGTCACGGAAGAGACGCCCAATGATATATCCCATATTTCAACCGAATCACCAATACTTGCGGCGACCAGAAGACTGAAGGTTCCCACGAATATCCCTGCCATGACCAAACGATTTACCGAATACCAGGCTGTGCTAGAAATCAACTGCGGAATATCTGGTTTGGTTTGGCTGATTTCTACAGAGGTCGATTCATGATTAGGAGCTGGCTTACGAGTCTGTCCGGTTTCAGGTAGAAATAAAAGAGCCACTAAGGCTCCAGCAAAAGACAATAAGCCTGAAATAGCCATTGATGACCGGTAACCGACTAGGTCGGTCATGATACCGCCAAAAATCGAACCGCTTGCGGCGCCCAGAAAGAAAGCGATCTGATAGATACCAACCCATCGCCCTCGATCCCGACTGGTAGTCGCATCCAAGACAATGGCATTACCACTCACCCATATTCCCGCCCAGGCAACGCCCCATAAAAGTCTACCTAACAACAAAGGCCAAAATCCAACAGTGACAGCATAAAGAAGGGTAGATAAAGCTCCTATCATTGTTGCCGGCACAAATATTGCTTTTCTTGGCCAGCGATCCACTAAGAGTCCAATTGGTCCATTCAAGAATAAGCGTATGAATCGGTTGACAGATAGAATAATGCCAACTGTCGCCAGCGTTATACCGGCAATTTGCGTATTTGTTGGCAGGACAGTATATAGAGCTGTGTCGCCGAGCAGCGATAATCCTGTAGCCAGGCTAACCGGGATCAAGATACGACGTGCGCTAACCATAGATCAGCGGATTTAACTTTTCCAACTGGAACATAAATCAACCAAGAAGACTACATCGCAAAAAATGTTTGGACCAAAATTTTGTAATACACACGCTTACAGGAAAAATATATTGATATTCTATTGGAATTCGTTCTTTGAGGATAGCGAGGTATTTGATAGTTAGATGAATCTATGTTTTCGGAGAATTTTTGGAGTCTAACGTGCAAAGCTTCGATTTAGGTAAGAGCTAAAACTTGTAGGATTTCTACCCAGCAGCAATGCAAGGACTGTCGGATTTCCTATAAATCCAAACTGCTCATAATAATCGAACATTGCTAATAAAGTCTCAATTTGATAGGTGTCTAATCCTTTGCCTTTAGCGGATTGAATCCACTCATCCCTCCCGATCATGCGGGCCTCTATTTCAGCTCCCAAATGAGCGCTAAGTCTTTTGGCTATGTCAGCAGGCGTTAAGGTGTCGGGTCCAGCCAGTTCATAGATAGCATTCTTGTGACCTGATTCTGTTAGCACTATTGAGCCAACTTCTGCTACATCCTCCAGATCAACAAAAGTAGTGCGTGTTTTCGTCGAATAAGGAACTGAATATCTTCTGTTTTTTAAAATAGCATCACGATAGCCTTGAACGTTTTGCATATATGCCGCTGGTTGCAAAATAGTGAATGATAATCCGGATTCGAATAGACGCTCTTCAACTCGCAGTTTCTGCCAGTGATGAGGCATTGCTTGGGTTTGTGGATGAAGAACAGAGTGATAAACGAAATGCTCCACTCCAACCCGCTTGGCCGCCATAATCACATTATCGCCAAATAGTACTTCATTTGGACTGACATTTGGGCAAATATGGTATATGGATCGAGCGTTTTGGCAGGCTCTAATCATGGCTGTTTTATCCCCCATATCAGCGACAACATATTCTGTCGCACCACAAGAAATGGTAAATTTTCCCGCCTGATCATTCCGGACCATAGCCCTTACAGGCACCTGTCTAGATGCTAGTGCTCTAATCAATTGTTGACCGGTCTTACCGGCAGAACCCGTAACTAAGATCATGTCATTAGAATAAGGAGGCTTTTAGCCTAAGACATCAGGTCTGGATCAGAACCCACAACCTCCGCCCAAGCTTTAAATAGTTCCATTCGTCACCAGGAGTAACTTCAAATTCGAGTTTTGTCCAGTCATCCAGGATTGTGTCAAGATACGATTAGGCTTCGTGAGTTTGTTCAGCCAGGATTGATATGCTCAGATCATAAAATATACCGGATAGGCCTGTTGAAGATTCAATTGATTTTTAGTCTCAGATTGTGATAGCAAACTGGTCATGGCTATATGGCCCGGGTGCTTCTATTGTACTGAGGGCTATGGCCATGTCAATCAAATATATTGTTCGCTTTCATCAGGCTTGTTGAGGCCAATAAGAAACCGGCAAGCGCATCATATCCAGAAGTATGTCCATAATCACCCAATGAATTAGCTGACCACCGAATGTCTTCCTGGTTCATATCATATATTGCCCTAAACAAATCATGCCATGGTTTTGATGCTTGCCCTTCCGCGGCAACCTCTAACCAAAACGCCGACAATGACGTTGTTTGGGAGGCTGCAACTCGATGAACCTGTAAAGACCATTCGTTTGCGAGTGAAGGGTTAAAGTTCATCCATAGTCCATAGATCACGCCCATCAAGAAATCATCTCCTGCCGGAGTTAATCCGATGCCTAGTCCCGCGAGGTGATTGACGCCTTCTAGAACCCTAGCTATGGAATGATTCTCTAACCCATATTGAAGTTGTAACCAACCCTTTCTCGCCATATCGATATATGGATTGGTGTAATTTTCAAATAGTAGCCAAGCAAGACTAGAAATCGGGGCATTAGCCCTTACAAAATGCTCTAAGTTAGACAGCCAGGCATGATCTGTAAATCTGGAAAACTTACTCCAATCAACAAATGATTCCCAGCAAACATATTGATCGGTCCTTATAACTAATTCCCCAATTGACAGGCTATTATTAGCAAAACTTACTTGGGTACCCGCGTCT
>JBFFVR010000161.1:0-4024 GCA_041570685.1 Promineifilaceae bacterium (SeqCode) | reverse complement strand
ATTGATTCGTTGGGAAGGTGAATCCTCGATTCCAACCGCCGCTGGACGTATTGATCATATTGACTTGGAACCGGCAGAAGTTCCGGCTTATCCGCCAGCAGTAAAGGCGATATTAAATGCGGATCTCGTTGCGATAGGACCAGGAAGTCTTTATACCAGCATACTACCAAATTTATTGGTACCGGAAATAGCCCAAGCTCTGGTGAGAACCAGAGCGAAGAAAGTTCTCATATGTAATCTTGCAACGCAACCAGGAGAGACGGATAATTACGGGGTCGCCGATCATGTTGAGGCGATTGAGCATCATACAGCCGGAAAGATTGGCAATGAAGGGCCTTTTCTCGATTTGGTTCTCGTAAATGACAATCTATCTGTTCCTCCAGAAACTGGAGGGGGAAAAACTATTTTTGTTGAACCAATTTCCCCAGAAGGTTTACTGATGATTAGCGACGATTTAGTAGATGTGCAGCAACCATGGCGCCATGATGGCAAGAAACTAGCCCAAGCTGTAATTAAGTTGGTGTAATATGATACCAACACAAATATTAAGGAGACTAATTTAATGACTGTAAAGGTAGGAATAAACGGTTTTGGTCGCATCGGCCGGCAGGTCTACAAGGCGATCTACGAAAACTATCAAGATCAGCTCGACGTCGAAGCGATCAATGATTTAATGGACGTGGAAACGAACGCCCATTTACTCAAGTATGATTCAACGTATGGTCGTTTTCCAGGTCAGGTTGAAGCTAGGGATGGTGATATCTACGTCGAAGGTGAACGACTAAAAAGCTATGCAGAGCGGGATCCTTCCAAGCTGCCCTGGGGTGAACTGGGTGTGGATATCGTGCTTGAATGCACCGGAATATTTCGTGAACGTGACAAAGCAGCTTTGCACCTTGAAGCTGGTGCTAAGAAAGTGCTTCTTTCAGCGCCAGGAAAAACAGTTGATGCAACCTTTGTCTTGGGCGTTAATGAAGATGAATATGACCCGGGAAATCATCACGTTATATCAAACGCAAGTTGCACAACCAATTGCCTCGCACCTGTTGCTAAGGTGATAAATGATCAATTTGGTGTGAAACGGGCACTCATGTCAACAATACACGCTTACACAAATGGTCAAAGAATTTTAGATATGGCCTCCAAAGACATGCGTCGCGCTCGTGCTGCAGGTGTCAATATTATTCCAACTACCACTGGAGCAGCCAAGGCTGTTTCATTGGTGATTCCTGATTTAGAAGGTCGCTTCGACGGCATGGCTTTTCGGGTACCGGTTGTGACCGTCTCCGTTGTCGACCTGACAGCCGAACTGGAAAAAGATGTAACCGTTGAGGAGTTGAATGGAGCCCTCAAGACGGCTGCGGAGAGTGAAGGTTGGTTAGGAGAGGTACTTGATTATACTGAGGAACCTCTTGTATCAACGGATTTCATCGGGAGCAGCACTTCTTCAACAGTAGACGGCCTATCTACTCAAGTGATTGGTGGCAACCTGGTGAAGGTGATTACCTGGTATGATAACGAATGGGGTTATGCCAGTCGCTTGGCTGATCTCACTGCATTTGTAGCCGATCAACTGTAGAACGGCTAATTCTGAAAAGTAGATCGAAGGGGCGCTTCTTGAAATGGGCGCCCCTTTTTTGTTTTCGAGATCGATTGAGAAAGGTATTCCAGATGCAACTAAGTGAAATTGAGAAATTGATGCATGCTTTTGTGGCTGAAAAAGGCTGGTATGAGGAAGATTCCCCAAAGCAGCAGACACAACGCAATCTTGCGATATCCATCTCGATTGAGGCAGCAGAAATCTTGGAGCATTTCCAGTGGCGTGAGCAAACGATCGACACCGACCAACTTGCGGCAGAATTGGCAGATGTTGCCCTATATTTGATCCAGCTAGCCAGCATCAGTGGTATCGACTTGGAAAAAGCGATTCTTGAAAAATTGGCAACCAATAAGGAAAGAGAATGGCCAGATACCAGAAAATAATTCTGCGGATTGGGAGCGTAAGAGGTTCAAAATAATCATGCGCATCTTGGCAGTCAGCGATCGTATCGAAGAGCGGCTTTATGCCTCAAAAATAGCTGATCGTTACAAAAAAGTTGATCTACTTATTGGCTGTGGTGATCTTCCATTTTTTTATCTAGACTATCTGATGTCAGCCATCAACAGACCGCTTGTTTATGTTCGAGGAAATCATGATATTGCTCCTCAATATACGGCTGACGGGCGAGTCCTGCATGATGTGCCAGGTGGAATTAATGTGCACGGCCGAATAGTCGAAATTGACGGTCTGTTGATAGCTGGATTGGAAGGATCCATGCGCTATCGACCCGGCGCGCCTTTTATGTATTCCGAGTCAGAAATGACCTGGAATATCGCGAGACTGGTACCGAAGCTGATGTGGAATATGGCCAGATATGGACGAGCACTCGACATCATGGTCGCTCATTCGCCACCATTCGAGATCCATGATGGTAAGGACCTTGCTCATCGGGGTTTCAAGATCTTCCGAACATTTATAGAACGATTTCGACCTAGGTTCTTCCTTCACGGTCATGTCCATGTTTATCGAAATGATATTCCCCGAGTCACAAAATATTTTGACACAATCGTTGTAAACGTTTATCCAGCACGTATTTTCAGATTCGAATAAGCGTAATTCAAAAAATTCCGTTAAGTAGCAATCTTCCTCAAGAATAAGAGAGTTAAGCTCTGGTCTTCTTGACGCCCACTATTGTGCTGCGTAAACTTGCTTTGTAGGGACAAAATCAATGTTTAGAGATTTGCGCGCGCAAGTCAACCTGGGAAAATCGTTGGAGCCAATCCCCTACTACCTTACAAGGCCGGCACGTGTGTTCAAAGGATACGATCGCCGCAATATCCGGCCCGATGTGGTAGCGGGTATCACCGTGGCTGTCATTCTATTGCCCCAGGCAATCGCCTTTGCCCTAATTGCAGAATTGCCACCCCAAATGGGAATATATACCGCCGCTATTGCTGCAATTATTGCTGGACTCTGGGGATCCTCGCATCAAACACATACCGGTCCAACGAACGCCATGTCTCTTCTGGTGCTTTCCATTCTATTGAGTCTTGAGCCAGAGAGTTATGTGGTTGCAGCCGGGATGTTGGCCTTGATGGCCGGCATCTTACAGCTAGGTTTGGGTCTGGCGAGACTCGGCATGCTCGTGCATTTCGTTTCTCATTCCGTTATTGTGGGTTTTGCAACTGGCGCCGGGGCATTAATTATCATCCGTCAAATCCCGCATTTATTGGGTATAGACGTGTCGGCCGAAGGTATAGGTGAGTATTTTATCGAAATATTTAGCCTGATTTCGGAAATAAATCCAATTACGGCAGCCTTAGGAATAGGAACAATAATTCTGATTGTTGTTTTGCGTTACATTAACAAGCGAATTCCTGCGGCCTTAATCGCCATGATCTTGTCATCTATTCTAGTTGCCGCATTCACGCTAACGGATCGTGGGGTTGTTGTCCTTCAACAGCTTCCCCAATCGCTGCCTCCATTTTCTAGCTTGCCCATCTTGGACCTTGGATTCGTTAGCCGCTTATCAACCGGGGCACTGGCAATTGCCGCAATTGGTTTGGTGGAGACAACCGCCATATCGCGTTCCATTGCTTCAAAAACCGGTCAGAGGTTAGATAGCAATCAGGAATTTGTAGGTCAAGGTTTGGCCAATGTTGTCGTGGGCTTCTTTTCTGGATATCCAAGTGCGGGTTCATTTTCAAGGTCAGCAGTAAATTTTGATTCGGGGGCCAAAACATCGGTGGCAGCGCTATTTTCTAGCCTTTTTCTTTTCGTGGCAGTTTTTGCCGCTGCTCCAATGGCTCAATATTTGCCTCGTGCTGCCTTGGCAGGCGTTCTAATCGTTGTGGCGATTGGCATGGTCAACAAGGAAGAAATTGCCCGAATTTGGGAAGGCACCCGTGGTGACGCTCTAATCATGTTGGTCACTTTCTTAGGTACCTTATTAATTGATATTGCTTTTGCAATCCTCTTGGGAAT
>JBFFVR010000160.1:0-4062 GCA_041570685.1 Promineifilaceae bacterium (SeqCode) | reverse complement strand
TTTGTTAGCGAAACTACCCGGTCCGGAAGAGATGGAGCCACAAGTCAAGTTAATTACGACAGCCTTGGCTAAGATATGCGATCGGCCGCCCGAGAATGTCCATGTGCTCTATCTGCCGGCCGCCCAGGAAAGAATGGCCTTTGGCGGCCAGTTGATAACCTAAGATGAGTCAGAACCCGCCTGGAGGCTGACCAAAAGTCATCCAAGAACGGCCCTTATCTCACCAATTGCCCGGATAACGAGCCTTATTCTGGTGGTCCCTGGCGGGTGTTGAACTGCCAATTGTAAGTTTGACCATTAACCGTAACTTCAACGCTATAGGTCTCATTAATCGGCAGTGGATCCCGGGGGATGATCACGATAGCATCGTTCAAATCAAGGATCGTTTGGCCAGTTTGCTGGGCATAGGGATCTGAATTTCGATAGCTGGTCTCGTCATATAAACAAGATTCAAGAAATTGATCTCCTTTTGCCAAACGATGTCTGGTCACGTTTGGGGTGATGCTGCCATCGCCAAGTAGCAAAACGATAGGTGCTCCGGATGGTCGAGCGTATCCTGGACAGCTGCCAAATGGATCAGGCCATTCAAAAAGGCTATGTCGTACGATCCAGGTCTCGCTGCCATCTCCAGGAAAGAAGATGGGGTATTCCACTAATCCATCAGGCTCTGGTGGCGCAGTGCGAATATCCATCACGGCCGCCATGTTAATGCTGCCAACTTCTTCGTTGTGGTCTCCGTAGCCAACCAATTCTAACCTCGGATCCAACAAGCCGATTAAGTGGAAAGGCGCCGAAACCCAAAAGTTTACGCTCCACAAGTAATCCGCCTGTATCTGGCTGGTGGCGAAGATATTCCCGTTTCTTGCCGCCTGGTCACCGGCTTCATCGTACCAGGGATTGTCCTTCGATTCACTGTGGGCGATAGGGGCATCATTTAAAACCATGTAACGGCTATGTAGTTCGCTACCTTTGGTTATGGCTTCCTCATCCAAAAGGAATGGCAGACCGGCCATATCCCGAAATAAGTTAACATAACTCAACCAATTTGGTTGAGCTATGGGGACGGGAGTATTAGTTGGTATGGCAGTAGGCGTCTCTGTCGGGGCTTCTGTTGCGGTCGGCGTTGGGCTACTTGTGGCCGTTGCTGTGGCTGTTGGTGGCATTTCCGTCGGAGTGCTCGTAGCCGTAGCGGCCGGTGTTGATGTTGGTTCTGCTGGTTCATCTGGCTCTGCTGTCGCCATCGTCGTTGCCGTCGGCGACGGTTCAGTATTGGTTTCTGGCGTGCCCGTTGGATCTTCGGCAACTTGATCGGTTCCCCCATTATTTTGGCAACCAATCATAATTAACATAATGATTGGAACAAGAAATAGTAGTTTTAGCTGTCCTGGCATTCGATTCACTTGCGCGACCTCGGAAAATCAAATTTGCAAGACTAATATTATATGTGACTATGGTTCATATGCCGAATGGAAAATAAGAAACGGAGATAATCATATTGAAGCCCAGTAATGTTGCTAAAAAGATTCAGATCAGTCTTGTGGCTCCATAGTATTCCGCAAATTGGCGGTATTTCAGCTGACCTTTATATGAATAACCGGAATCGGACCAAAGGAATGATCAAATTGATAAGAATGGTGTAATATAGAATCCTTGCTTGAGCACGTGAAGCGAGTATGATTTGAAAGAAGAGAGGTCATTCAGATTAGTGGCGAGTTGGCAAAATAGGTTTTTTATGCGATAACGACTTCACAATCCTGGATTTACCTGCGATATCTTTATATATTGCTGCCAATTCCTTGGCGAAATTATATGTCTTAGATTTCTGATCAGTCGATTTGTATTTTTCAAATAGGAAATGGAAATGAGTGGTGATGAACAAAAAGCCGGTGGTTTAACACCGAGAGAACTTGAATTAGCTCATGCCTTGCCCAGATTAACACCAGAGCAAGTGGCCCAAGTATCCCCGAGATTAAAGCGGGAGGCCTTTGCGCCAGGTGAGGTCATTATTCGCCAGGGAGATTTGCCGGACCGATTTTACATCGTAATCTTTGGTCAGGTTGAGATCATTTATGAAGATCTAGAAAACCGGACACATACCGTTGATATGCGCAAACCCGGCGAGTTTTTTGGCGAGACTGCCCTTCTGCAAAATCGTCCTCGATCAGCCACTGTACGAGCTCTAGAGGACAAGGCGGTGGAGTTATTAGTCATGGAAGGGGAGGATTTCAAGGCGATGATGGATGAGTCAAAGGCCACTGAAATGCACCTGGCACAGGAGATGATCCAGCGACTTATCCGTCTGGCCGATGTTGAGGAAGACTAACTATCCTGTCATATGGGAGCCGGAAGTTGGTATCAGGTATTTTCATAGAGCCGCAATCGCCATATGAATGGACGAGATGTGCATGCAGTTACGGGAGCGTATGGCTATTCTGGCAAATACATCGCCGCGCGGTTGTTAGAGGCAGGCAAGCGGGTCATCACCCTGACAAACTCGTCTGAGAGGGAAAGCCCCTTTGGTGATCAAGTAGAACCTTTCGCTTACAATTTCGACCGGCCTGGTGAGTTGCGTAAATCATTAAAGGATGTTGCAGTCTTATACAATACCTATTGGGTCCGTTTCAACCACCGTTCTTTCACCCATGCTGATGCAGTCAGGAATTCTCGCGTACTATTTCAAGCGGCAAGCGATGCTGGCGTTCAGCGAATTGTTCATGTGAGCATCACCAACCCATCGGAAGATTCAGAGCTGGAATACTTCAGGGGTAAAGCTCAGATCGAGCGATATCTAAGAGAGTCCAAGATACCCTACTCGATTCTTCGTCCAACTGTTTTATTCGGAAAAGAAGATATCTTGATTAACAATATTGCCTGGACCCTGCGCCATTTGCCCGTTTTTGGCATATTTGGTGATGGGGAATATAAGCTGCAACCTATCTATGTTGACGATCTGGCAGAATTGGCAGTGGCCCAGGGAATGGCCAGTGGTGAAGCAATCATAGATGCTATCGGACCAGAAACATTCACTTACCGTGAACTGGTCGGGATGATAGGCCGGCAAATTGGGGTCAGAAGACGCCTGGTTTCAGTTTCTCCAAGCATCGGATACTGGACAGCTTTAATCATGGGGCAGTTACTCGATGATGTCTTAGTTACCAGGGAAGAGATCGCTGGCTTGATGGCTAATCTGCTTTGCGTCTCTTCACCACCTGCCGGAACAACAAAACTTACCGAATGGGTAACAGAGCATGCCACCAGTCTCGGCCGGCGATATACGAGTGAACTGGCCCGCCGGAGAGATCGCCTTTCAACCTACCAGAGTAATTAACTACCGATTCGTTCCCCCAACATATCCGGTTTCTAAAGATTCAGATCCATTAAATGTTATTTTCGGATTTGGCTACCTCATTTTTGGCTTAATAAGCTAAACTTAACTGGCCAACTATCCTCAGCTTTAGATAATGGTTGGACTTTCAACTGTATCAACAGGCAGATGGTTTAAATATGGGACTTCAGCCAAACTTGTTCTTCTCTGATCAACGATTTGGGGGGGAGCAATTTGATAACAAATCCATCATCGCTAATGAATTCCATGAATGCACTTTCACTTCGCTTGCCTTCAGCGAAGGGATTTTTGAACAATGTCGATTTGTTAACTGTTTATTTCAGGATTGTGATCTGAGCTTGATGCAAGTGCCGGGCACGTATTTTTCGGCCAGCAAATTTGAACGGTGTAGGGCAATTGGCGTTGACTGGACCCAGGCCGATTGGTCTTCGGTAGCGCTTCGATTGCCTATCACTTTCAAAGAGAGTTCCATAGACCATTCAACCTTCATCGGATTAAGTTTGCCTGCAGTTCAGATCACTGATAGTTCGGCAAAAAATGTGGATTTTCGGGAAGCCAATCTTACCCAGGCCAAGTTAAATGGTAGTGATCTCTCAGAAAGTTTGTTTTCGAATACAAATTTGACGAAAGCCGATTTGCGAGGGGCAGTCAACTACCATATCAAGCCTGGGGATAACGTCTTAACCGGGGCCCGGTTCTCTTTTCCAGAAGCTATG
>JBFFVR010000159.1:0-4084 GCA_041570685.1 Promineifilaceae bacterium (SeqCode) | reverse complement strand
ATGATGCATTCTCTCGAACATGCTCTCCGCGACCATGAATTAATCGTCTTGCGAACCATTGGTGAATGGTGTGAACTGGATTTGACTGGCCTGGGAAAAAAGGAAGCCGTTCGATTGTTGGCGGAATCCCTTAGCCGCCACGATATGATTATGGAGTTGAATTATCTCAGTCCGGAGGAAGCACTGGCGATACGTGCTCTCGTTGAAGAAGGAGGGCAATCTTTGGTCGCAAGCTTTGAACGCCAGCATGGCGTGGTTAGGCGTATGGGACCTGGACGAATTGAACGAGAAGAACCCTGGCTCGATCCAGTTAGCCCAGCTGAAGCTTTATGGTACCGTGGCTTTCTATATCGTTCATTCGAAGAGGGAGAAGAGGGCGAGATCATCGAGTATTATTATCTACCCCTCGAACTATACCAGCAGTTTCCTGAGTCAAGTCAGTCTCACGAAAATAGAACCAATGAAGGACTTCCGCTTCAAACGCCACCAGATGAAGGTAATTACCGTATCGCTACGACAGAGGCGATCGACGACCTGACAGCAATTTTGGGCCTTGCCCAAATCGAAGCTGTTCGGGAAGAAGATCTTGGTAATTTTCTGCATTTACTTCTGGATGCAAACCAATCGCGTGTTTCCCTCTTATGGACCCTGTCCTGGGAATTAAGATTGCTACGGCCGACAGATTCTGGTGGAAAACCAACGCGTCGGGTAATTGATTGGTTAAAGAAAAGCCGGGGCCAACAACTTGTCGATTTGCTAGATACGTGGAGTAGAAGTGGGTGGAATGAACTTTGCCATACGCCTGGTTTGCAATGCGAAGGTAGCAACTGGGCAAATGAGCCGCTTTTAGCTCGGGCAACGTTGTTGGATTCACTACCACGACAACCTGGTTGGTATCAAATTTCAGATCTCGTCGCCTCGATCAAAGAGAATAGTCCCGACTTCCAGCGACCAGATGGAAGTTATGATACCTGGTACATTCGGGATTTGGACTCTAATCAATTTTTGGCAGGATTTGATTCATGGGACCTCGTGGAGGGTCGTTTGCTAGCATTCTTAATCACGGGTCCTATGAATTGGCTAGGGTTAACTGAAATCGAATCTACTAACCGGGAGCAACGACGATTTCGTTTAACCCAATTAGCTCATGATTGGCTTTCTGACATTGCACCAGCCAGCGATGAGGTTTTTGTGCCAATCGTCGTGCATAATGATGCGACGATAGCAGTTCCCTTTAATGCGAATCGATACACGCGCTTTCAGATAGCCCGGGTGTGTGAAGCTGAACCAGCCCTTCCTGGCCAACCGTTCCGTTATACCCTATCTCCCACTTCGTTAGCCCGTGCGAGAGAACAAGGTGTAGATGCGGAGCGTTTACTGTCATTCCTGGAAAAATCAAGTGGTCGAGCAGTTCCGGCTGCAACTCGAAGAGGTATCGAACGTTGGTCTAGCCGTGGGACCGAAGCTCGTTTGGATAGAGTTGTCTTGCTTAAAGTAAAAGATGCTGAGATTTTGGAAAAATTAAGAGCAAATCCCCACACCCAACCATATATTGCTGAATCCACTGGGGATTTGTCGGCCGCAGTTAGGCTTGAGGATTGGCAAGAACTTCGTCGCGCAGCAGCTAGCTTGGGATTGCTGATAGATTACGAGCCCCAAGACCCGTATGAATAGCAATTAAACAATTAAACGAAAAGCCAACTTGCAAGGTTTTCCATCACGGTGAAATCGATAATCGCTTCTAAGGAAAAAAGATTCAACAGATGCCGTTCAAGAAAAGAAGGATAAAGCCGGATGATGCCGGATATTATGACGTCATGGCCCTCGGTGATCTAATCGATAGGAAGATCTTATCGGTCTCAGTTAATGGCGAAGCGATCATGTTTGTGTGGCTCACTGACCAAATCAGGGCTTTCAGCGCTCATTGCCCGCATGCTTCGGGCAACTTAGCAAAGGGGACGTACCATCGAGAGAGAATCGACTGCCCCGAGCATGAATACCGATTTGACGTTCGTACAGGGATGGCTATATGGCCAGAAGATGAACTTTGTAGTTTGCGATTCTTCGAGGTAATTCTTGAGGGTGAACGACTAAAGGTCAAGCTCTAATCCCTTGAACGAAAGTTCAATCCCAATGATCACTTCTGCTGTAGATCTTGCCGTATCTGTTTAAATAATAGCAAGTAAGGCTCTATTCCTTCGGCCGTAGCTTTTGTATTTTGCTTAAATGAACTACCATGCTTTGCTCCAACGATTCCCAAAGAAATATCCTCTTTAGTCCCGCCTAATCCGGTTAAATATTGAGCGATATCTCGAGTGGTGCTGGCGACAATGCTGACAAAAGTCCCATAGTAAAAGCCGGTTAAAAATGCGGCAGCCCAATGATGGGCCGGGTTGGCATCATCAACGTATTTGGTTAACCAACCTTGGGTCCCTTCGTTTAGCTGCAACAAGTGATCTCCAACCGCTGCACGTAACAAAGCCACTGTGATCCAACGATCATAGGCTATCCCACCCCATATCAACCCCACCGCTCTCGAAAACTCACTCGCCTTTTCCGGCTTGTTATTATATTGAGCTGCAAGTTGCTCCAAATGCGATATGAAGCGGTCAAAATCCAAAATCGAAACATCCTTCTTCCAAGTCTTTCGGGCGGTCCAGAACAGTGTCTTATCCTGTTTATAACGATTCCAGTCCTCATCGACCCAGTGTCCGTTTAACCCGCTACCATTATGGAGCAGCGAAAATAGACGATCCTGTCTGTCGTCGTCAGTCGGTATTCTTCCGTTGAACTGGTTGAAAGCATCGAGCCATGACTCACCAAGAGGATCCGAAATCGAATTTGTGTTATTCAGGTTATTGGGCCGGTTTTGAGAAGAAGATTGGCTCTTATTCACATCATCTTTTGTTGTTTATAGCGTTTCACGAAGGCTGGTGATTAAATTGCTAATCAATAATCTGACAAAAAGCTGACAGCAACGGTCAGTAGCGAAGTTATCCTCTAGGGTGAAGTGACTTGATAGATCGTTCCAGAAGCGAGGTCCAAGGCATAAATCTCACCGTTCATATCTTCGCCAAAACTGGATATGAAAAGTCCACTCTCAATGACTGGCATCTGCGACCAATCACTGTTCGCTCGAAATAAGCGCCAAATAGTTCCCGAACAGTAATCGCCAAAAAAATAGTTACCTCGCAAGTCCGGATATGCTTGCCCACGATAGACATATCCACCAATGATCGTGCAGCGCCCCCCGGTGTGTGAATATTCACCAACCGGCATCTCTAACCCCTCATGGCTACAAGTTTCCGAGCGATAACACTGGCTTCCTTCCGTTATGCTCCAGCCATAATTTGCCCCACCGGACGATAGCGCGGGTTGAAAGTTCACCTCTTCAAAGTCGCTTTGTCCAACATCCGTTACGAAAAGATCACCCGTTTCACGGTCAAAACTGAGCCGCCAGGGATTACGCAGTCCAATGGCCCAAATTTCCTCCGCATGACCATCTATGGCTACAAAGGGATTATCCGGCGGTATGGCATAAGGTGTTCCGCTATCCACATCCAGCCTAAGAATAGCCCCTAATAAGGACTGGGGATTTTGGCCATTTCCTTGTGGATCACCCTGGCTGCCACCATCTCCCATTGCAATATAGAGATATCCATCTGGACCAAACTCAATCTGGCCACCATTGTGGTTCACAAATGGTTGGTTTACCTGTAGCAATATCTCTTCACTTTCTTTGTCCGCACGATTGGGATCCTCAGTGGATATTTGGAAAACGGAAACAATCGTATTACCACCCAGATTGGTATAGTTTACATAAAACTTCCCAATGTCAGCAAAATCCGGATGGAAAGCCATGCTTAGTAGGCCTTGTTCGGAACTACTAGATCCTACGCGATCTGTGATATCCAAGAAAGGTTCGGCGGCTGGTAATCCCTCGTTGATTAACCGAATCCGGCCAGGCTTCTCAACAACGAAGATCCGTTCATCTCCAGCATGGGTCAGGAATGTCGGCCGGTCAAAACCGGTAGCCACAACCCTCAGCGCGATCTCGGAAACCGCTGCCGGCGATGATGTCATT
>JBFFVR010000158.1:0-4093 GCA_041570685.1 Promineifilaceae bacterium (SeqCode) | reverse complement strand
GCGCTGGCTTCGGCCGGGGCAATCAAGTAATAAACTGGCAGTGCATATTGCGTATGCGGCAGAGAGATTTCACGTATCTCGGCCCCTAATTCAGCCAGTCTATCTATGGCTGCTCGAACCGCTTGCTCTACATCCCTCTCAATTCCCTCAACAAAATATTCACGCGGCACGCCAATCCGCAGACCGCGAATATCACCTGTTAAGGTCGATTCAAAATCAGGAACCGGGTCATCGAGGGATGTGCTGTCACGTGGATCATAACCAGCCGTGGCTTGAAATACGGCCGAACAATCAGCAACGGTCCTGCCAAATACCCCAACTTGATCCAGGGAACTGGCGAAGGCGATAACGCCCCAACGTGACATGCGCCCATAAGTGGGTCGCAATCCAACCAGACTGCAAAAAGAAGCTGGTTGGCGTACGCTTCCTCCTGTATCTGTTCCCAACGCGGCGTAGGCTAATTGGGCGGCCACAGCCGCAGCGCTACCACCACTACTACCACCGGGGACTCGTTCTAAGTCCCACGGATTTCGAGTGGTAAAGTAGGCCGAGTTCTCCGTTGAAGAACCCATGGCGAATTCATCGGTGTTTGTCTTTCCGATGATAACCGCACCAGCTTTTCGTAGTTGTTCGACCACGAAAGCATCGTATGGAGGGATAAAGCCTTCAAGTATTTTGCTGCCGGCCGTCGTCTCCAATCCACGCGTGGAAATGATGTCTTTTACGGCAATCGGCACACCTAACAGAGGCGATATTTCGCCCCGTTCCAGGCGTTGGTCGGCTAACGCCGCTTGTTCAAGGGCTAATTCATCGGCAACAGTTAAATAGCTCCGGACATCATTGTCGACAGCAACAATCCGATCCAGAAGAGTTTGAGTTGCCTTGAGACTTGTTGTTTCATTCCGCCGCAAAGAATCGCGAAGCTGAGTTAAAGTAAGTGATGTTATTTCCATTTTAATTTGGCGATGTCAAATCGATACTCAGGCACTAAAAGGAACTCTGCGATCTCAAGCGAATTCGCTTTCCATCTCCTCCCCGAAATCTTATCCTCGTGAAGCCAATTGAATCGGCTGCAACTCTTTTGGCTAATATCGCCTACATATTGGTAAAGGAAAAGAACGCGGTAAGTTGCTCGTCGATCAGGATGTTTCATCTAAAACAGACTGAATAAGAAATTGATTGTCGCTATGTTGAGGAGCATTTAGAAGCACTTCTTCGATCGACAATGAAGGTTGCAACTTATCTTCGCGCATCACATTTTGCATTGCAACGGCCGAGGTTGTTGGCTGCACTTCGGCGATGTCCAAATCATTTAGGCGTCCAGCATAGTCGAGCACGGCTGATAATTGTTCCCGGTAGAGGCCTAATTCCTCATCGGTTAAATTAAGCCGGGCTAAACTTGCGATCTTTTTGACATCTTCTAACGACAATGACATTGAATAATTCCTGGAGTTGTATTGAAAAGATAAGACAAAACGCGTCGCTGCCTAGGCTGCGATTTCCTCGCTATCTTCTTGCTTTTCTTCCTCGACTTCTTCCTGGGCGTCAAAGTAATCCTCTTCTCGCCACAAGTTTTCTGGAGCCGTCAGATGGTCGATGTATAAAATGCCGTCCAGATGGTCGATCTCATGCTGCACGATCCGAGCTGTCCAACCTTTAAGCCTGAGCCGAATTTTCTTGCCTCGGCGGTCGACAGCCCTGACGCGAATGGACTCAGACCGCGATACTTCGCCTACCCAGCCAGGTATCGATAAACAACCCTCAATGCCTTTTGACTTCTTGCGAGACTCGGCAACTATCTTTGGATTGATAAGTACGAAAAGTTCACGAGAGCCTTCGATTTCATTGCCTTCATCATCTTTTTCAGGCAATGTCTCCACCACAGTAATTCGTCGTGATTCATTTACTTGCGGCCCCGCCAAACCAACGCCGTTGGCTTCGCGCATCGTTTCAATCATATTGTCAATCAACGTTTGCAGTTCATCGTCGATTACCGTTACCGGCCGCGCCTTCTGACGCAAAATTGGGTTATCAAGCGTTTCGATTTTTAGTACGGTCATTTTAGTTACTTCTGTGAAGAGAATTAATTGCCCCCCATTTTAGGCTATCCCCTGCAAAAGTCCCAATCTATTCTTCAGGTTCTTCAGTTGGTATTCTATCTGGGATTCTCCCCGCTTGTTGGGCCTGGTGAAAGACATCCAGCATGACGGCAATCTCTTTTCGCTGACCATGCATCCGGCCGACTTCTTGCTTACGCTTAAGTTCATCACGGCGTTGAAAAATATCGCTCTGAGCGCGACCCGGATTTGAAATCTTTTCAAAAACAATATCTGGCGAAGCCCCGGCCGTCTCGATGCTCACATAGCCAAAATTGAAAATAGTAGCCAGAAGCCCCGGTTTTTCAGCATTCACGTTCTGGATATTGCTCAAATCTGCCTGTTTCTTACTCTGCCCAAATCCTAGCGGTAACCTATCTATATCGAAGACAAAGCGATCGGTAACTTGATAAATGTCATTTCGCCAGTCCAAGAAAAACCAAATAAAAACAAGCAATGTGATGAACCAGAGCCCGGCAAGGATTAGTTTTATGGTCGTCGACTGAACCCAAATGGCTCCAACAAATAAACCTAGACTAATTAGCATGATCAGCCATGTCTTGCCGATTAAGGTGAATGGATGCTTGTGATAGGTAATGATATTGCCATCGATCGATCGAGTTCTAAATATATTGCTGATCCTGCGGCCGATAATGGAAAGACTTTCGACTAAATAATCGAGCGGCCCCAAGGGCTCGTACTCCCACTCCTCCTCGTCTTCGCCATCACCATCAGATTCTTGTTCCAACCTGCGATAGGCGGGATCTGCCTCGAAATGCGCTTCAAGGGCCTCCCGCATATCCATCTGGTTTTGACCAGCGTCCACCGCCTTGGATTGTTCCCCTAGTTCGTTGAGGGTATCCGAAACAGACTTTGGATTGTCAATGTAGTCAAAACGAATCGCCCCTGATTGGGCTGAGGTTGTTATTCTAGCGGAGCCAGTATTTAGAATGGTAGCCAGGAGGCTAGGTTTTTCAATTTCGACACTTTGAATCTGATCGACCGGAATTTTATTAATATTGATTTGAAAGCCTCTTAAACTATATTCGTGGAGAATAAGATGTTTGTCGGTGATCACAAAATAGTCATTGGCCCAATCCAGAGTTCGCCAGATCGTAAGTGCTGCTAACAACAATGCGGGAAGACCTAGAATAATGGCAGTTAGCGTGGTAGACAAAGAGAAGAAGTAGAGAACAACGAATACCCAGCCAAAGAAAAGTAGGAAGGGTAATGCAAGCTCTAATAATAATAACCAGACTGTGCGCCGCTTCATATAGCGCACGTGTTCATCGGGTAACAAGTTTAGTTCTGCGGTTCGGCGTCGAGGCTGTTTGACGCTGGTTGTTTCCGCGATGGCCTTCGCTTCGTCGGATAAGCTCAAATAATCGGTCAAGTATGGGTAGTCGATTAGAAACTGAAGAAATTTGTCTTGCTCGATGACATATAAACGGCCGTCTTCGGCGCCTCGGACGGTACTGTCGTGGGCCCGGATAGCGAATAGCCAAACATCGTCGAAATAGTCGCCGGCAAAAAAGGACTGGGAGTTACGCACAACGCCTTGATTATCCATCTGTGAGGCGAATAGACGGCCGCTTTCTACGATGTATAGCCTGTCCGCCACATCGCGCTGGTAAGCGATAACCGCCTGGCTCTCAAACTCATATTCGTCGACGATTTTTGCTAGATCTAACAACTCGTCGTCTTCGAGATCGGCGAAAATATCTAATGTTTTTAGGAACTGCGCTATGGTGTAATTCGACATATTAAGTCAAAGATCATTTTAACATAATATTATAAAGGCGAGAAGGGAAGTATGTACCAGCGCTTGTACCAGCCAAACTCAATAGGGTGATCTGACCTAACAAGGGGCTAGCATCAAGATTTCGAAAGCCATTCTACTGGTATTTAGCCATCTTTCTAGAAAGTCAAACGTTGTGAACTAAGCAAATTGCCTTTCCGGGCATAAATTCCTACTGTAATATTGTCTAGATCGGCCG
>JBFFVR010000157.1:0-4109 GCA_041570685.1 Promineifilaceae bacterium (SeqCode) | reverse complement strand
ACCGTCGTGACAAATGGGGAGCAATTTTGGTTATATAGCCCAGTGCGCAATTCAGTCGTCGTAGGTCAGGCAAGTGAATTAAAACCTTTACTGGCCGAAAAAATGGCGGAGCATAATTATTCTTTCGATCATGAAAGAAACTTTGATCCGGAAACGGCCGAGATACCCCAAACGCCAGCCGAATTCGTCGCTAAATTTCTTGAGTACTTTTCGGCAGAGCGTAATGGCCAAGAAGAATTAGAAGCCGGGCAAGCTTATCTTTTACGTTTGATACCCATCGCCGAAAAAATGCCAGAAGAAGTCCGGGCTGTGGGTGGCTTCATAAATCTATGGATACGTGAAGCCGACAAATTACCAATTGCTGGAGAATTCGCCGAAAGTGCCTTTGGTTATGGCAAATTTGAAGCAACGATGGCTGAAATAAATATTGAACTGGACGAGGGTTTGTTCAATTTTAATATTCCCGCGGGTACTGAAATAATCGAAGCCACCGAATTGTTGGCAGACATGGAAACGCAAAAACAATCTGATCAGCCGCTTGATTTCGAAGTTCTTACTGCTTCCTCGTTTCCGGAAGGAGCCGTGGCGGAGGAATCGCAGCAAGTAGGAGACACAATAGTCCAGCGATATAATTTGCCAGATGATCAGTCATTTGTCATTGCCCAAGGAACAAACCTGCCAATTGAAAGGCCAGCTGAAGCTACCAGTAGCGAATCGGTCCTGGTTCGCGGTCTGGAAGGCATCCTCTATACCAATGATGCGGCTACCCGAACCTTGCTAACTTGGAACGAGGAAAGCCTATGGATTTTAGTAGGCGGTGATTTATCACCAGCTGAAGCCTTAGCAATTGCTGAATCGTTACAGTAATAGTTATCGTAATTAAGAGAGCGAGGAAGAGAAGTTAGATTACCAAGCCAAGTTTCTTCCTCGATCTTTAACCTTCTTTAGCCACTCTCCAAATTATGATTGAAACAATCCGACTTTCCAGCCTGGAACGCTCCTTTCAGCGGGGTGAAGCAACGATCATGGCGCTTAATGGTCTTGACTTGACCATCGAGCAAGGCGAATTTATCGCTCTCGTGGGGCCTTCTGGATCAGGGAAATCTACCCTCCTAAATTTGCTTGGAGGTCTCGACCGGCCGTCAGCCGGCGAATTGTGGTTGAATGGTTTGCCGCTGCACGATGCCGATGCGTCGGAACGCACCAAACATCGAAAGGAAAAGGTTGGTTTTGTTTTTCAGAGCTTCAATTTACTTCCCCGGCTAACTGCACTGGAAAATGTTGCGGTCCCCTTAACGTTGGCAGGTGTAAGAAAAGATGTCCGTGAAGAACGGGCCCGAATATTGCTCAATCAAATGGGTTTGGGCAACCGCGCAGACCATTTTCCGGCAGAGATGTCTGGAGGGGAACAGCAACGAACGGCGATTGCCAGAGCGCTCGTTCACAAACCTGCCTTGATCCTCGCAGACGAACCTACCGGAAACCTGGATTCAAAAATTGGTAAATCGATAATGGATCTGCTGCGTGATTTGAATCGAGAACAAGGAATCACACTTATTGTCGTGACCCACGATCAGGAAGTTGCCAGTTATGCCGATCGAATCGTACACCTACGCGATGGGCAGATCGAATCAATTGAGAAACATCAGAAAGAAATCAATAATCCCCTATCGGTTCAGGATGATCCAGAAAATGCTCAGAAAGAAACCGGCAAATTGACCTTTAAGGATACTCTGCAGTCGGCTTTTCGTAACCTTGGAAGGCGCCCAGTGCGCAATATCTTAACAGCTGGGGGCGTTCTTATTGGTATCGTTACCTTGGTGGCTATGGTTTCATTTGGCGTCGGCGTACAACGTGAAGTTCAAAGGAATTTTGAGACAATTGGCTTGGAAAATCTTTTTGTTCAACCGCAATTTGAAGAGTCGGATGGCTTTGATCCTTTCAGCCAGCCAAATCCGATTAAACCATTAACCCCTGAATTGGTAGCAGAAATCGAGGATATTGAAGATGTAGCAGAGGTGACTCCTTCTTTGTCCCTGCCGGTTGGTATGGATATTACCCTTGTGATGAACGAGCAAAGTATACCAGTCGGCATCATCGATGGAGCACCAGCCCCATTCCGCTTTGGTCCACCGGGAAGATCGGATTTGTTAGCGGGCGATGACTTGACAGGGCGAGGTTCAGGCGCCATATTGGTCGCGGGATTGGCCGACCAGCTTCTTGCTGAAAGTCAAAGCTACGAAAATCTGATCGGTCAGACGATCGTACTGACTGTTAAATTACCGCGTGGGGAGTCTGCCGATTTCTCGACAACTGTCATTGGAATCCAAGATGGATTTGCTCGGCGCTCTTTGGACATTGGATTAGAAGATCGGGTTGCCATTAGTTCTTGGTGGTTCGACGATCCCAACATACTTGCGCGGGACGGCTACGATCAATTAATTGTGCGGGCGAGCGATTTGGCAGCTGTCCCGGCTGTAACAGTCGCCGTTGAAGAGCTAGACTTAAATGTCCAGTCGCTCGAGGCCGTACTCGAGGTAGCAAATCAGGTACTGGCATTGCTTCAAGCGCTTTTAGGTTCTGTCGGTGCTTTGGCGCTCTTAGTTGCTGCGCTGGGCGTGGCTAATACGATGATGATGGCCATCTATGAAAGAACTCGGGAAATTGGCGTGCTGAAGGCCTTAGGCGCCTCAGCCGGGGAAATCAGGCGCCTCTTCACACTAGAAGCAGGCATGATCGGTCTCATTGGTGGCTTCTTAGGCCTGATTGTCGGTGCTCTGTTAGGGCGACTTGTCGATTGGGTCGCCCACCAATATCTGGTAAATGAAGGAGTCACCGGTGTCGGCTTGCTTTCTGTTATTCCCTGGTGGCTGGCATTAGGTGCCTTATTATTCGCCACCCTGATCGGGGTGATAGCGGGTTTATATCCGGCCGCTCGTGCTGCTCGATTGGATCCCGTTACAGCGCTTCGGCACGAATAAGTTTTGCCAAATACTGGTTACGTATTGATCTTTCTTCTGTCTTTGATCCTTCACCACAATCGATACACAATCAACAATCTTCGAAGGGGAAGTCCAATTGGCATCTTAGGCGCCCGCCCTATTCGTCATAAGTGAATATTACTATTAACGGATCATGATCTGAGACACGACGAGGGGAATTATCATCGGGATGAGCGATAGGATAATCGGCGTTTGTATGGAGAGCTTCAACCATCGTAATATGTTGGAACAAGTCCTCTGTCATTAGTACATGATCGAGGGTTTGCGTTGCTCCGTCGAAAATGTATGTGTAGGGTAAGTCATCTGCACTATCGATCGATTCATAAGCATGACGCAGCCCGCTATCACGCAATGTATTTATGGGCTTTGATCGGTAAAAGGAATTCAGATCTCCTAGAACAATAAATGAGGCGTCTAGGTTGTCGGCTTGCAATTGCTCAATGAGCGATACATTCCAGCCTGCTTGATTATTGCGAACCGGTTCAGTCTGAATTTCTCCGGCAGCCATAGAGAGAAAATGATTATTCAGCAATATCAGTTGATGATCACCTGATTCTAGATGAACTGTGGTGGTCAGCACAAGCGGTGGCCGGCTGAAAAGATCATTTGGGGTGTCGTGGATAGCATAAGCTTCAACCGTGGCTCGATCGGTTCTGACCAAATAGCCAACATCGATACCTCGCGAATCATTTCCCTCCAACAAGACGGGACTGTATTCATATCCAGCTAGCTGCGGCTGGGCGACGAGCTCATGCAATACATCGATGTTTTCCACCTCTTGCAAGGCTAAGATCGTCGGTGCACCTAAAGCAATTATAGACTCGGCCACTTTGTGCAAACGAAGCTGATATTCATCTTCAGACAAGCGCGGCGGACTGTCTGGATGAGGAAATTCGGTATCAAACAAGTTTTCTAAATTAAAAGTGGCTATGGACAGCTGGTTACTGTTGGTTTCGGGTATGGTTGGTAGCGGCTCAAATAATTGCTCATAATCTGGTTGTCTGATCGGAGCAATCTTGTAGTTACCGAATGTAAAAGCAAGCAGACCAATAACGTTATTGATGACATCGCCTCGGCCGACGGGTACGGGCAAGTCCGTTTGATCTT
>JBFFVR010000156.1:0-4118 GCA_041570685.1 Promineifilaceae bacterium (SeqCode) | reverse complement strand
TGTTTCACGCTTTTTTGCTTCTTTTTTTTACGTCTACGTCTCCTGGCCATTCAGATCCCTAGGTCTGCAATTAGATTTTGACAAGGCCTAAAGGGCTAGCTATAATGCCAGCGATTTAAGGGCGGTTAGCTCAGTTGGTTAGAGCGCTACGTTGACATCGTAGAGGTCACAAGTTCGAGTCTTGTATCGCCCACTAACTTGGCCGCATTTGGCGGCCTTTTTTTTTATTCATATCATGGCCCTTCAAATAGCTGTACCTAGATCTAGATATGAATAGGTTCTCCTTCCACACCATGAGCCGCTTCCATCAACGTTTCACTAATTGTCGGATGAGCATGGACATTACGAGCTATTTCTTCAGCCGTCAGCTCAGCCGTATGAGCTAAAGTAAGTTCTGGAAGCAACTCGGTTACTTCTGGGCCAACCATGTGCGCCCCAAGAATTTCGCCATATCGAGCATCCGCTATGATCTTGACAAAGCCCTCCCTTTCTCCAAGCCCTAGTGATTTACCATTAGCCTGCATCGGAAAGCGACCAACTTGTATTTCAAAGCCCTCCTCTTTGGCCTGTTCTTCTGTTAAACCAAAACTTGCTACCTGAGGAACACTGTAGGTGCAACGTGGCATCATGCGATAATCAAGCGTTACCGTAGGGTGGCCCGCGATCATTTCAGCGGCAACTATGCCCATCGCTGAACCAACATGAGCCAACATGATCCCTTCTGGAGCTACCACATCCCCAATTGCGTAAATACCCGCCACATTGGTTCGCATATGCTCGTCAACCGCAATCGAGCCAAATTCATTCAATTCTACTCCTGCCTTATCTAAACCAATGTTTTCAACGTTTGGTTGGAATCCAATGGCGATCATGACCTGATCGGCTTCGATTACTTCGCCATTGCTTAACTGAATTCTGACATTTTGATCGTTCGATTCCACTTTTTCTACCAATGAGTTAGTGTAAAAATCGACCCCAAGCTTCTTATATGTCTTTTCTAAAACCTGGCTAACTTCTGGATCTTCGTTTGGCAAGAGATGTGGTAACATCTCTACGACGGTAACGTCGACTCCATAATTCTGCCACACGTAGGCAAATTCGATTCCGATTGGACCAGCGCCAACAATAACCGCTTTTTCTGGCAGTGTCTCAGATAAAATGGCCTCGTGATAGGTGACAATCCGTTTACCATCAATTTCGACTCCAGGAATTGAGCGGGGCCGAGCGCCCGTGGCCAGAATTATGTTTTGTGCTGACAAATCAACCAATTCTCCATCGTTGAGCGTAACTTGCAGAGAATTTGGTCCAGTCAATTGTCCTTCACCAGCAAATACTTCTATCTTGTGCTTGCGCATCAAGAATCCTACACCTTTTACCAATCGCTGTGATACTTGACGGCTTCGCTTATAAGCTACCGTATAATCCAGCTCTAAATTTTCAAAAGAAAAGCCAAATTCTTTTGAACGTTTGGTTAAGATGTTGGCGATTTCAGCATTCTTTAGCAACGCTTTTGAAGGTATACAACCAACATTCAGACAAACGCCACCTAGTTCACCCTTTTCGACAATGGCAACCTTTTGTCCCAATTGAGCTGCACGAATTGCAGCCACATAACCACCGGGGCCAGCTCCCAGTACTATCACGTCAAAATCATTTGCCATCTGCACTTCTTCCTTTGCTGCCTGAGGATAACTAGCTTGCTGAAAAATCGCGCAGTTACCGCGATCACTTATCAATTACTTATGCTTTCCTTCATGCTAACTCAATTCGAACCAAAACGTACGATTTCGACATTGGATTGTAAAAAGGCAATAAATTGAAAAACAAAATCTTTCTGGCATGGTTTAGCACAAGTAAATCAAACCGATTATACCGCCTTCCTTGAGTGAAGGCACAAGGGCTTTCTGTCCTGGCGATGAGATCATTGTGAGCAGGCTGCCTGGATTAGAATAAGGCTTGAAATGTAAATTTCGTTGATATTGTTTACATAACTAAAGGAATCTTCGCATCCGAATCCTGTCCAATAGTCGTGAAATGGAGGATATTTCTCCTCGGGTCGCCAAAAAGATATAATATATCAGATGGGATTTCCTATTTGGACTCTTTGGGGCATGGGTCTGGCTGCTTTAGGTGCCTTGCTTTTCTTGTTTCTGGCACTGTTGGCTCAGTCCCCTTTATTGTTACAACGCATTGGCTTATCTCGTCTGCGACTTGATTTGCGGGTGAGGACATTTACTAGCCTCGCCTTCGCCTTGCTTCTGTTGGCAATGGCTTTCTTCTTAGCGGGTGTCCCATTGAATCCGAGTGAACAAGTTGCCGCCATCCCAAATGAAGAACCACCTCCGCTTCCCCAAACGGAACCAATATCTACAGCATCTGCTTTAGGCCAATTGTCTACGGCTACCTCGACAAATGAAGATACGTTAATCACCACGCCGATCACACCCGAGACTGGGGCATTTGGCGGTCCTCCACCAACAGAGGATATCGAGTCAACGTTAGCGACAAACCAAACAACCGAGTCCACGCCGGATCTTGGACAGACCTCTACCAGGGAACCAAGCGTTACGCCAACGTCAAGTCAAACTGCTGAGCCAACCGTACCGAATACATCAACGCCAACTGAGTCGCCTACACTTACGCCTACCCCTTCGTTGACTCCGACTCCGATCGACGGCGTAACCGTGGCTATTAACACTGGGGGAAGCACCATTTGGATGAAGCGATCGCCTGGCGGGCAAAACGTCAGCATTCTTCATCATGAAGATATCGTGATATTATTGCCTCGACATGCAAATCAAGCCGGCCAAATATGGCAGGAAATACGCACAGTCGACGGAATAACAGGTTGGATTTTGGAGGAGTTTCTTCAACCACCCGAGTGATTTGTTAGAACAGCGACAAGATTGAGTCTGCAAAAAAACCGATTAACTTTACTGGACCTTATCCCAGATAAGATTCCAAGGCGTCAACTGAAGCCTCTAGCCGATAAGGTTCAACCGCCTCATTCACTGCTGTACCCGGATCTTTTAATCCATGACCCGTGAGCACAACGACAATTTCTTTCCCAGTTGCATCAAGTTGGTCTAACTCGATCTGTTGCTTCAATGCAGCTAAGCCAGCGGCTGAAGCTGGTTCGACGAATATCCCCTCAATCCGAGCCAACAATCGCCAACTTTCCATTATCTGTTCGTCGCTAACAGCAGTGATTAAACCATCAGATTCATCAAGGGCTTGGGCAGCTTGGTGCCAGCGAGCGGGATTTCCGATTCGAATAGCGGTCGCAATCGTCTCCGGTTTATCAACAATTTTTCCTTTTACGATAGGCGCTGCCCCTTCCGCCTGCGCTCCCAATAAACGAGGCAATCCTTTAGCAAATTGACGGTATCCTATCCAATAGGCCGTAATATTGCCGGCATTACCTACTGGTAAACAATGCCAATCAGGTGCACGCCCACCAAGCTGCTCGCATATCTCGAAAGCGCCGGTTTTTTGTCCCTCCAGTCGAAACGGATTTATAGAATTTACTAAGGCAATTGGACGACGCTTGACGATCTCCTTCACCATTTCAAGTCCTGCATCAAAGGATCCGCTAATTGAAATGACTTCCGCACCATATGCCAAGGAGGCAGCAAGCTTTCCAAGAGCGATTTTTCCCTCTGGCACAAGAACTAGACATCGCATGCCTGCACGGGCAGCATAAGCAGCTGCGCTGGCAGCTGTATTGCCAGTGCTGGCACAAATCACCGTATCGGCTCCTTCAAAAACTGCCTGGGAAATGGCTACTGTCATACCCCGATCTTTAAAAGAGCCTGTGGGATTCAAACCTTCATATTTGAAGAGAAGTTTAAGACCGGCTCCCGGAGCAATAATCTCCGCTAACCGATTTGCCTCGATTAACGGAGTATTGCCCTCGTTCAGGCTTACAATGCCTGCTTCAGTTGCGAGTGATAAATATCGTCTATATTGCCGGATTACACCAGACCAGGCCACTTATCCACCGGTTATGATTAGGCTCTGCCCCGCGTAGATGACGTACGGTGGAGCAATGTTGTTTGCCTGGGCTATTGATAACCAATGAACACCGTATATTAGTGAGATGCTATATAACGTTTCGC
>JBFFVR010000155.1:0-4121 GCA_041570685.1 Promineifilaceae bacterium (SeqCode) | reverse complement strand
TCAAATCATCGCTACAGCTGGCTGTAGTTCCAGCAATCGCTCTGTCACTCAGTAGTTGGCTTCTATGGCGAAACTGGCTTCTGTACGAAAATATTACGGCAACAAACGTCTTTGTTGATTTTGCCGGTGGCGACCGAAATTATTCCTTGTTTCAAGTATTAAAGGAGTGGCCAGGTTTATGGACCTCCCTTTTCGCAGTGTTTGGCTGGTTCAATATTCGAGCACCGCAATGGGTCTACACAATCTGGAATGGCCTCGTTGTGGCGGCCGTAATTGGAGTATTTGTCGAATTCATCCGCTCAATTCCGCGTTGGAGTAAAGATATGGCGGTCGGTGAATCCGATACAGGTAGTAAATTTGGCCTGACTAAGGCATTAAATTGGTCTGGGCTTCTTCCTGCTTTACTCGCACTATGGGTATTACTAATCATCGCCGGATTATTCAACTTTATGCGCATGACGCCGGCCGCTCAAGGGCGCTTGCTGTTTCCTGCACTTGTCCCTCTAGCCCTGGGTTTCAGTTATGGTCTTAGCAGATATCATTGGCGAGGAGTATATTTTCTCGCCCCCATCTTAGCTCTATTGACTAGCTTTTATTGCCTCTTCTTTGTCATTCCAAATGCCTATGCCAGGCCACCCATTATCACACAGGAGGAAATACCCGCTGATGCAGTGATTTTAGAATCAGACTTGGGTCAAGGATTACAGTTACTGGCTGCGAAAGTGGAGACGACAGAAGCTGAGCCTGGTGAGGTAATCTGGGCAACCTTGTATTGGCGAAACAGTGCAGGTAGTGAAGTTGACAACCATTCCGACTCTCCTCAGTATGTAATAGAGCTTTTCGGACAGAATGATGAACTAACAGGTAAATTGCAAAGTTATCATGGAGGTGGGCTGTATCCTGCATTATTATGGCCGGAAAAGGTTATTGTGGCCGATCAAGTGGCAGTCAGGACCGAAGAAGGGATCTCTTTGCCGGTTCAAGTGCGTCTCAATGTTAAGCTCGCCAACGAAAGTGTATCCGTGGACGTTGGAAAGATTAAGATTGTGCCCAGTGATTGGCCGTCCCAGACAGACGCTATATTAGCCCAATTGAATGGCATTGAGTTGGTTTCTGTTGACACCGATCAAGTAACAGGCAAACCAGAAGATATCATCAATATCAAAGTCCGCTGGCAGGTTACCGTCGCTCCGGAAAATGATTTCACGACTTTCGTTCACCTAGGTGATCCGCTGCGGCCGCCTTTGGCTCAAGGGGATGATCAACCGATCAACGGACATTATCCAACCTATCTTTGGTCGGCGGGCGAGGTAATTGATGACAATTACTCGCTTACGCTTCCACAAGATCTGCCAGCTGGCATTTATCCTATTCATATTGGCATGTACAATTCAGAAACCGGCATTCGATTACCACTCCTAGTTGAAGGGGAACGCCAGCTAAACGATGCGATGCTTATCGGACATATAGAAGTCAGCAACTAGGGACACGGATATCAAATTTTTATTGGCAACTTGTTGAGGGAACTATCGTTGCTCGTATTTCTATTGTTACAAACTGAATTCAGATAAGTTGATAACCAATCTTGCCGTAGGTAATCGTCAGCAGATAATGTATTCCAACCGGTTAACGCTCCATTTCACACTCTTTCGGTGTGATGCTATAAGCATTATCTGGTAAGGGCATTAATTCAACATCTTGCGCCAAATAGCGTTCACCTGTCACATAGTCATAGGCACCAAGAAGGACAGTGTTAACCATAGCATCTGATATTGAAAATTCGCGCCGATCTTCTAGCTGCCAACCCAAAGATTGCTTGACATAATCGTACCCTAAGCCTAATGGCGGACCATCAGCCTGGCCAATCAACTGGCCATTGCTATCCAATGCTTGAACAAATAAGGAGGTGGTTGGTGCGATCTTCTCTAATGCTTTGTCCGGCTCCGCTAAGCTTAGAATAGTGGTCAAAGTTACCCTGCCTTCACAATACTCCGCTTCGCTAGAAATAATTTCGTATGGTCCAAGCGTCGCTATTGGAGAGTGCTCTAAATCCCGTGGTATGAATTGTCCGGCATACCGGGTTTTCGGTCCTTCATCTGAATAAGAAACGATAAAAATATGGCTTCCCTCCGGCACCCAGTCAGTAAACAGAAGCGGCCCTTCTGATTGCTCATGAATTCCATAGGTATATGCCTGGTTAGCTAACAGGTCAGGAAATCTAATCGCCTGAGCTGGTCGCTCCGTTAGTAAATTTTCGTTGATTAGCTCCTCTATAAATAAGTAATCGCCCATCATAGCTACCAATTCAACGCCAATTGGATAGGTGTTGCGCTCCGGGGCTAACCAGTTTGGCAGGTTCACAAACAAAATGCCTTGGTCTGAATCCTGATCAGTCATGACATTTTCTACGATTGCTACCGGATCAGTAAGCCGGGCATATGAATCCAGACGATCGCGCACGAAGGTCCAATTAATCAGGACAATCGCTAGGATAGCCCCCACCCAAAGCAAACGACCGGCCTTTGGCAACTGAAAAATCGGTTCAAGAAGCACAGGCCACAATAGTGCCAGACCGACGCTGCCCAGATACATTAATCGCGGCCCATGCAGCAAATAACTGGCCGACAAGGGCACTGCCACGACGATGGATGCTAATAGCCACCAGCTCCAGCCCATGAGTAAAGGCAGGCGGTTTTCAAGATTGCGAGCACTCCAAATGGTTAGACCGATCGCAAGGCTAAAAGCCAATAGAACGACTACATTAGAAATGCCGGCCGACGGTGGGAGAAGACTCGCGAACCAGGACAAAGGAAAGGCAGCTGCCTGGATCAGATAGAGGAACTTGAACCATAAGGAACTATCAGCGAAGGCTGCCTGTGGAGCTCTGCTCAGAGGCAAGAATTGATAGCCAACGAAATAAACAAAGCCAGCAAAAAGAAATATGAACCAGGGCTGGCCAATCATTCTCTTTAGCCACTCCTTAAAATCACGATTACGAATAGTTGGTAATTGCCCTTTATCATTCCACTGAACCAAGGCCGCAAAGAAGCCAAAAAGGATGGCCGATTCGTGGCTCATCAGGCCGAGGACAAAGAGCCCGGCCGTAAGACCCCACCAGGCCCAGCGCCGCCTCGTCGCTCGTATCGCGCTGAGGTAGGTATGTAAAGCCAGGAGCAAGATACCGGCTGTCGTCGGATGAACGTTGTGTCCATACACGCTGATAGCCTGGTAAGAGAAAGGAAAAACAGCAAGTAAGAGACCCGATGCCACCGCCCAATGAATGCGGCTCCATAGCCGCCATGACAAAGCCCCAAGCAGGAACACGTTAAGGGCATGCTGAAATACGTTCAATCCATGGAGCAACCAGGATGGATAATGGCCGAAAATATTTTCGATAATCAGCAGCGGCAAAAAGGTTAGCGGTCGATAAAATCCAAAGGCCTCGGTTGGCAGCCATACGGTTAAAAAGTCAAGGCCGCCGACGATTCGGATATGCAAGAGATCGTCATATATGAGTGGAAGACGCAACGTGGGCCAATAGAGAATGGCAGCCAATAAGGCAACGGCCGCTAGCGATAGTGTTAAAACGAAGCTGGGCTTAGCTTTCTCTGCCGGATTTCTGGAACCGCTTGTCATAGAAGGAATGTTAAGTATTTGAATGAAGGCGTAGATAGGTCATGTGCGACCAAATTCCTTCGCCAATTGAGCGACAGACAGATGAATAAGCGTCGGACGCCCATGAGGACAGGTATGGGGGCTATTACATGACTCCAACTGTCGTACCATGGCTTCCATTTCTTGTAAACTCAAGGTTTGGCCTGCCTTAATAGCGGCCGATTTACAGACACGCAGGATGATTTGTTCTTCGATTTTGCCTTGAAGTGGATCAGCTCCTCTCTCCAACTCTTCGACAACATCTACCAAAGCTTTGGCTGGATCAAGCTTGGTTAAGATAGCCGGAACACCTCGAATCATGTAGGCATTCGGTCCAAAAGCCTCGATCTGAAATCCTATCCGCCCAAGTAATTCGATCTGTTCTTCTAGTATCGCTGATTGGGAAGAAGTCAGTTGAACAACGACCCCATTTACAAGTCCTTGTGAAGCGATGGCTTGCTGACCGC
>JBFFVR010000154.1:0-4136 GCA_041570685.1 Promineifilaceae bacterium (SeqCode) | reverse complement strand
TAATCGGGGGACAGTTTACCTATTACCAACGATCAACCAATAGTCACAAGATAAATAAGTTAAAAGTGAAGACACCCATAAAAGTGAAGACACCCATGTCGCTCGCTTAGTTTTACTTGGTAAAAGTCGTGTCCTCACTTTAGGAACATTACGGGGGACTGAATTACAACCGCCAATAAAAAACGCCCCTGTCTCCAGGCGCGTCCTGATCAATTTCCCGTTCTGATATTGCGATGACGGGGTATTTAACCTGTCAGATCTTCAGGGTAAGTCCAAACCTTCGGTCGATGGTGACAGGCGTGTTAAAACGATGTCGGGGTAAGTCAAAGGCCGTAGAAAACCGTCAAGCGGATCTGTTGGATCCTGGTTCGGGGAGTAAAAGCGCCTGACGGATTGCCTCAATACAATCGTGTCATCGTCTTCTACGCTGAATAACCTGTTGTGACGGTTATGCCCGCCAAGCTTGATATCAGTCACTGGCCGGTCCTGGTATGGGTTGTAGTCTGCCGGTTCGTAATAAGCGCCGATGGTTGTCATTACGAGTGTACCGTCTTTTCGGCATTCCCAACTGCCGTGGTACATCGCTATGGTGCCCTCGGTGACCATGAAGTCTCCTCTGGCTGTCCAATCGAAGGTTGCGGTTCCTCCCGCGTTCAATGTCGCCTGGTAAACATAGGTGACGTCCCTGGTTCCATTTATGCCTCCAAATCCTGGAACGTAATCTTCAAGTGGGATAGGCAATGATGATATGTCAGGCGAGGCATAAGACCCGACCACATGCTTTTCGTTGCATTTGGATTCTTTATCTTTTGCAAAAGCGGGTGTGATGATAAATATCGATAGTGTAATAACTGTCAGAATTGCTTTTTTTAACATACCGGGCCTCTTTTGTGATTATGCCTGATTTTGATTGTGGACCAGCCAATCCAAGACAAGTGGATAATGCTGTAACCACATTTGCTCTTGTTTAAGTTGACACATGTCACAAAACCTTGGTTTGGTGTACTTGTCTTATTTATTCCAAACCTTTCAGATGGTGTCACCTTGCTCTATTTCAGCTTTTCTTCGAAGCTGAATACCGGTAAATATAGTCGATGGTAAAACATTTTTCTCGAGAAAATAAAAACCACTTTTATTCAAACGATTTGAAAAGCACTATATTCTGGGATATTTTCAATGCCGGGCGGGCGCTTACCGGGTCCGCATAGCCCCATTCCAAACCAACCCATCATCAAAAAAATGCCGCCCCCTGGCCAGACCCCTGTCAATCACCGGCCCGGCATATCGCTCAACCATCGCAGCATGATCAAAAAACGCCTTCGGCTGCCTGTTGCCACGGCCGGTCAACCCTATTTGGCAGGCATAAAAAAAACCGCTTAGAATGTATTCGGTCCTCATATACGAACTATTGCCGACAAAATCACGTCATGTCGCGACAGTGTCGTGTTCCTGCTCCTGAACATCTGTCATAAAGGAGTACAAAAAAGCAAAGGTGAAAGCGATGAACATTAAACAACGCCGACTGAAAAAAGGATGGTCGCAGGAAGAGCTTGCTCGCCATTCTGGTTTAAGCACCCGCACAATCCAGCGGATAGAGGGTGGCCAAAAAGCAGGACTGGAATCGCTAAAATGCCTTGCAGCCGTGTTCGGCACTTCAATAAGCACTTTAATGCAGGAGCAGACCATGACCGACCAGGTAAAAGCCAACCAACCCAGGCAACCGATGATCAACAAGATTGAACGAGAGGCGATTGAGTTTGCTCAAACCCTGTTGAACGGACCCAGGAAAGGTCAGGCTGATCCGATCAGCAAGATTGAGCGAGAGGCGATTGCCTATGCAAAAAATCTGTTGAGCATGTTCAAAACATAAAGCTTTGCGACACTAAGCCGCCACCCGTCAGGCATATATTTCGATAATGTGAGCGACCGCTTCCGACCAGGAGCGGAAGTCAAAGGGATTCTGGAAGCCGGCCAAAAGGGCCGCTTAAACCAACTTAACATCTGGCCCAGTTAATAAGTTGATCGAAGCGGCCCGCACCCGCTAGAAGCCCCAAAACCCCACAGCCAGCCGAACCTTGCATTGATAAGAGAAAAGGGGCCGGATACATTTATGCAAATGTATCCGGCCCCTTTTCTCACCTGTAGTCGAAAAGTATATAGCTCCTTGTTACATCATGTTCAATTGTGAACCTTTTTTGACTTAATTCCACTTACTGCATAGTATCAGCAGACGAATAATTAACAATAAGCGAGAATAATTATGCAACGCAGAGCTTTCATTCGTTCCTCTCTCTCAGCAGTAGCAGCGGCTGCAGCACTACCCAGTTCACATCTATTTGCAAAGTCACTTGTTCACTCTCCAACAACTATTCCGGGCAACATAGATGCTATTACTGGAGATGGCGCACAGATAACACTTAAACAGGCAGTTGTTCAGGAATTGAGTGATAGTTTGATGGGTAAAATTCTATTACCCAATATGCCGGCATATGATGATGCTCGATGGTTGCTTAGTCCCCGGTACGATAAGCATCCTGCGTTTGTGGTTCAACCAACAAGTGCCGCCGATGTTCAAAAAGCTGTCGATTTTGCGCGTGAAAATTCCTTGTTGTTGGCAGTTAAATGTGGCGGTCATGCTGCAAAAGGAACGTCAAGTTGTGACAAGGGTATGCAAATTGATCTTTCACAAATGCGTAATGCGCGAGTGGATCCTTCTACCAAGACTGCACGCGTAGCAGGCGGCAGTCTTTTGGGCGAACTTGACTATGAATCCATGTCCCATGGTTTGGTGACCACAGCTGGCTCGGTTTCACATACTGGGGTTGGCGGACTGACTCTCGGTGGAGGATTTGGACGATTACAACGCCGTTTTGGTTTGACCATTGATAATGTGCTGGAAATGGATATCGTGACACCGAATGGCCAACTTCGACGAGTTGGACCGAACAATAATCCAGATCTATATTGGGCTCTTAGAGGTGGTGGTGGTAATTTTGGTGTTGTCACTTCATTCTTGTTTCAACTGCACGAAATGCAACGTGATGTGGTGACTGGCTACATGGCATACCCGTTGTCAGAGGCTAAAGAAGTTCTCAATTATTTTGTGGAATATTCGCAAACCATACCAGATGAATTGAACATGAGTGCTGGTGTGGGTGCTCGTTTAGGAAGTGAACCAACTGTGTTTATTAGTTTTGTCTGGAGTGGCGACTCTGACAAGGCCGATAAATACATCGAACCATTGCGCACAGCTGGTAAAGTTATCCGTGAAAGCGTAGAGAAAAGGGATTATGTAGATGTGCAACGATCTGGCGACTGGGGAGATGATGCACGCTCGTTTACTGGTCATATGGAGGCTGGATTTTTTAGGAGCGTGAACAGTGAAATGATCGACAAATTAGTTGATAACTTTGAAGCACATCCTGATCGTGGAACACGTTTTTTCATAGGCAGGCTAGGTGGCGCTATTGGCCGTGTAGCAAATGCAGATACTGCCTTTGCACACCGTGATGCCAATTTCAGCATGCTCTCTTTTGTAAGTTGGAAAGTCGGCACCGAAGGTGCTGAACATGTGAAATATATTAATTCACATCAGGCGCATGTCGATCCGTACTCAACAGGCTTTTATGTCAATGACTATTTTGATCATACTCAGGCTGAAGTGAATGCTACATATCGGGAAAATTTCCCACGCCTATTAAAAATCAAGCAACAGTACGATCCGACCAATCTATTTCGCCTGAACGCTAATATTAGAAAAGTCTAGCTAGTTGGTTTAAATGCCCTATGGATGCTATTCCTGCGTTGATCAGATATGTGACATTGATCCTTCCTGCTGTGCGTTGGAGTTCGATTAATCTTGTCTCGACAGAGTAAGTTCAGATTGTCGTTTGGTATGTGAGTAGACAACTTGCATGGGCAGCTAATGGCCGGAAGCGGTCCTACGTGATTGCTGTTTACGAACTTCCGCTTCCGGGCGGTAAGAAGCCATTCAATTCGCACGAATTTCCATAATGTGAGCTGCTGCTAACGGCCAGGAGCAGCCCCTTAAGACAAATAATTATTAACTACTTCATACGACTGCATGTGGGTGGTCCTGTGATGACATGAACAGTAAGGCTGTGATTCAGTTACAG
>JBFFVR010000153.1:0-4150 GCA_041570685.1 Promineifilaceae bacterium (SeqCode) | reverse complement strand
GGCCGCCATTGAAGGGCGAGGTCAGCGCTGGGACGAAATCCCTGTTGGGGTTAGCATTGGTTGCAAGCACAGTACCGCCGGTACGCTGGGTGCAAAAGTGATTGACCAAGAAACAGGCGATGAAATGATCCTCAGCAATTGGCATGTTCTTGCAGGACGGAAGGATATCGAGGTAGGTCTTCCAATATGGCAACCCGGTTGGATTGATGGTGGAACCAAAGATGAAAATATCATTGCCGAACTTACCCGTTGGGTTCTAGGTCCGTATGATGCAGCCGTCGCTCGCTTGACGGGAAGCCGGTCAGTAAAGACGACCACGCTAGAAGATCGGGCCATCGAGGATTCAACTTCACCACGGTTAGGAATGATGGTTTGGAAGAGTGGCCGCAGTACTGGTTATACGGAGGGATTTATCGACGGAATGCGGATGACTGTTCCCCTGAATTACCGGGAGGCGGGCGTACATACGTTGGAGAGAGTCTTTCGCATCGTACCTCGTCCAGGTGCAGCCCCTGGAGAAATTAGCATCGGCGGTGATTCCGGCGCTGCTTGGGTAGATGAAGAAAGTGGAAAAGTGGTTGGCCTACATTTTGCTGGTGAAGTAGGAGATAATCCAGAACATGCCCTGGCAAATGATATCGGCCCCGTAATCAGTGCCCTGAACTTTCGTTTTCCTGGTCAGGAAGCACCCGAACCTCCGCCAACGGAGCCAGATCAACCTGTTCCAACTCCTGCACCCAAGCAACCGCCAAGGCGAACATCTAGAAGCTCCTTTTGGGATAGTCTTTCTCAGTTCTTCCGACGGGTATTTAGATCATAGTATAAGTTTATTCAAGTAGATTGATGCAGTTGCGGCGAATCTGGCTATTGCCAGTCATTGCGATAATCCTTCTGGCCTGTTCAGGCTGTAATCCGGTTGAGACACTCATTACTCCGTCTGAAGCGATTGAGTCTGCTTCAATCTCGGATTCACAGGGTCTGCTTGAGCCTACAACTTCGCCGAGTTCAGCAAGTGAACCAAGAACTGCGACACCTGGCATCGATGAATCAGAAGTGGCCGTGACTGAAATACCGGCCACCGAAACAATCCCCCCTGTACCAACAAATACTGAAGCTCCTCCTGATTCAGAACAACCCGAAGCTACGGCGACTACTAATTTAATGGTGAATGACCTGTCACTATCGGCGGATGGAATTACAGTGTTTCCTGTTCCGGCGATTTATGAAGGTGACCTGGTAAGTTTTCAGATTGCCCCCAGTGTGCCGCGGGGCCTGGCTCCAAACAATGTCGATGTTCGTATTCTCGTCGACGGTAACGAGCTAGTTAATAGCAACTTGAACTGGCGTAAATTGAGCGGTGATACGGTTGGATTGTACCAGTGGGTTTGGGACACCACAGATCAGGTGGGCCCACATACGATAAAAGCTGTCATTGATTCGAGTGACCTTATAAAAATAGGTGATGAGAATGATGAAAACAATCAGGCTGAAATCACTTTGGTGGTTGAGCCAATTACAGATTTATCAGAATCCGAAGCCGGAGCAATGTGGATTTCGGCCGATAACGCGTGTTGTCGGGTTCATGTCGTCAGCGATACAGCCGCATACCGTGACATCGATGAGCTTTTAATCAAAATAGATGAAGCATTTGATAGGGCTGCAGCCAAGCTTCGACAACCTCTGGCGGGTCCTTACGACATCTACCTGATTGACCGGGTGATAGGCCAGGGTGGATATACGATTAACTCCATTGTTGTCTCCTATTTGGATCGTAATTATGCAGGGGGTGGGTTCGAAGAACTTCTTGTTCACGAGGCGACGCATCTCATCGACAAACAAATTGCGCCCGACCACATCACATTTCTTTCTGAAGGAGTTGCTGTCTGGGTAGCAGGTGGTCATTACAAGCAGCAGGATCTGGGTGAACAGATGGCTGCATTGATAGAGATCGGCGAGTATGTACCGCTAGCGGAGACGATCGACAACTTCAACTCTACTCAACATGAGATTGGCTATCTTGAGGCGGCGAGCCTTATAAGTTTTTTAGTTGAGCGATATGGATGGACGCAAGTTCGCGATTTCTATTCAGCTACTACGGCGGACGATGGAGAAACATTATCGGCGGCGGTCGAAGCAAATACCCTCAATTATTTTGGTAAGGATTTAAAGACCCTCGAAAGTGACTGGATGACTTACTTGGATAATTTGCCGAGAAATCGTTTTGCTTCCGACGAATTGATAGCAACCATTCGCTTCTATGAAGTTATGCGCCGGTACCAGACGCTTTACGATCCCACCGCCTACTATATTTATGCTTGGCTGCCCTCGCCTGAAGAGGCAGAGAGGTGGGGGGCAACGGCTGATTTTAGTCGTCATCCAGAAACAATCACTAACCTAACGCTAGAGGTGATGTTGGATACAGCTAATAAAGCTTTAATTCAGGGTGACTACGATCGACTTAATGCACTGCTTGATAGTGTCGGTCGGGTCATGAACAATGATGGTCACTTTCTCGATCCCTTGGCAAAATCATATTTCAATGTGGTGCAGACTGCCGATGACCTGGGTTACGAGGTGCAGCAAGTAGATGTGAATGGAGACAGAGCGGTATTATTGGTAAAATCCGTCGAAGAAACGAATTTGAAAAAGCTTAATTTCCGGTTGAATCAGGAAAGAAAATGGATATTAAGCCAATGATAGCCTAATTATCTTACCATCATTGACTCGATTGTTTTGACCTTTCAACCGGATCTTAAAAGAATAGCTTTCAGGCAAAAAATTTAGTAGCTTTTAAGGCGTTGTGCATGTTCCTTTTGGGCTTTTATGCTACAATGCTCGAACGTAAACCTTGGGCAAGCGGCCTTTTTTGGCAAGGCCGAATTGAGTCATAACAAAGTTATCTGCATTGAACCCCATGCTCAAGGAACGTGGTTAGCAAAAGGGGTATCTTATGATTGAGGTCGTAATCGATAGCATCCGGATTAGTCTTATCTCTCAACATCGCATTGTCATGTTGCGAGACGTTGATGGTGAGCGTCGCTTGCCTATTTGGATTGGCCCATGTGAGGCTGAAGCGATTACGATCGAATTACAAGATGTTGAGATCGCCCGGCCTGTAACCCACGATCTGCTAAAGAATATAATTGAGGAAATGGGGGGAACTGTCTCTCATATTTTGATTAATGAACTGCGGGACCAAGTGTTTTATGCCCGTCTGTTTGTGGACATGGATGGCAATATGATGGAAATCGATTGCCGGCCTTCAGATGCGATAGCAGTAGCAGTTCGGTCGAAAGTCCCTGTTTTTATCGACGAATCAGTCATGGACGAAGCCGGAATCTTACCCGAACCTGATATCGAAGAAGAGACCGAGGGTGAGGGCGCTGAAAAGTTAGACGCCTTCAAAGATTTCGTGGATACGCTTGATTTTGATGATTTTGAAGGCGATGAGTGAGGTGTGACAGAGTCACCTGGCACGGGTAGCAATTAGTATAGTTTGATCGCTTCCCACAATTTCTCATAGTAAATTTCTGCCACCTTTACGTGAAACGTGTCGCGCCAGCTTCCGCTCGACGTTTCACGTTTTACTTTTTAGGACTATGAACGCGACTGATCGAGTACCGCCAAACAATGTTGAGGCAGAGGAAGCCCTCCTGGGCTCTCTCTTGATAGATCCTGACGCAATTTTCGAGGTTGCTTCATTTTTGCAGCCAGAAGCCTTCTACCGGGAGCAAAACAAATGGATCTACATGGCGATCTTGGATCTCAACGAGCGCCATGAGCCAGTTGATGTAATTACATTAACTGATGAGTTGAGACGCCGGGAGCAGCTACAAGAACTCGGCGGGGAACCTTATATCATAAGCTTGATTCATACTGTTCCCACCTCGATTAACGCCCGTAGTTATGGCCAAATTGTGGCTGCAGCAGCTTTGCGCCGTCGCATGATTAGTGCCGCTTCTACGATCGCGACCTTAGCATATGACCAGGATGAAAATATCAATGTAGTCATTGATCGTGCTGAACAAACCTTATTTAGCATAAGTGAACAGCAATCGACCCGTGACTTGGTACCGGTCAAAAATATTGCGGCCAACTATTTAGATCGCATCGAAGATTTGCATGCCCAACAAGAGGATGTTATCGGTGT
>JBFFVR010000152.1:0-4177 GCA_041570685.1 Promineifilaceae bacterium (SeqCode) | reverse complement strand
TTACTTCAATACCCTTATCTACTAAGGCATTACTCAATTCACCAAAGACTGGCGAAAAACGGCTCGCCTTTCTGTATGAGGGGCTTCGCGAGCTGGATGTCTCATTGAGACAGCGGGGAAGTTATCTGGTCCTACGGCAGGGACCTGCGCTAGAAGAACTTGCGAAGCTGCGAAATGAACTTGGTTTTAACCAGATCTTTGCCGAGAGAGATTTTTCACCCTATGCTCGAAAGCGAGATTCCGCCATTGGAGATGCGCTGCCGCTGACCCTTGTGGACGGTCTTACAATACATCATCCTGATATGCCCCTGAAGGCCGATAACACGCCTTACTCGGTATTTACTCCTTTTAAGCGGCGTTGGCTAGAATTACCTTTAGCAGAGGCGAATTCACTCCTAACAGCCCCACTAAATATACCAACGCCATCAGGCATCGAAAGCTTGGAAGTACCAAAGCGACCCAGTCTGCCTGACTCAGTACCATTTCCGCCGGGAGAAGTAGAGGCCCATCGGCGTCTATCAAAATTCATACAGGCTGAAGCCACGGGCTCAATATACCAATATGGGGATCAGCGAAATCGCCTGGATCTGTCTGGAACTTCCGGTCTATCACCCTATTTACGCTTCGGGATGTTATCCGCTCGGCAAGCGGTCACGGCAGCAATAAAGGCTCGATCGGCAGCTGAGGATAAGGATTTACGATTAGGTCCTGACACCTGGCTCAGCGAATTGATCTGGCGGGAGTTTTATATCTCTATTCTCTTTCACTACCCCGAGGTCTTAAAAAGGAGTTTCCGGCCGGCCTTTAACCATATTAATTGGCGAAATAAGGAGAGTGACTTCATCGCCTGGTGTGACGGACAAACGGGTTATCCCGTGATCGATGCGGCCATGCGCCAACTGTCGCAAACAGGCTGGATGCATAATCGTGCCCGCATGCTTGTTGCTTCGTTCTTGGTCAAAGACCTTCTGGTGGACTGGCGCTGGGGCGAAAGATGGTTTATGCAACATTTAATTGATGGAGATCCAGCAGCCAATAATGGAGGTTGGCAATGGACGGCCGGGACCGGCACCGATGCTGCTCCCTATTTTCGAATTTTTAATCCTTCATTGCAGGGAAAGAAATTCGATCCTAACGGCCAGTATGTGCGGAGTTGGCTACCGGAATTACAGCGGGTTACGGATCGTTATATTCATGAACCTTGGAAAATGGATTTGTCTGTCCAGCAAGAATCTGGATGTATAATCGGCCAGCACTATCCACATCCGATCGTTGATCACCGTGTTGCCAGGCAAGCGACCCTGGATGCTTTTGCCCAGGCTCGCGAAGAATATGATCAGGGAAAATAGAATGATTCCAACTGTTTCGTTAGAAGAATATTTCCAGAAAACGGTAATTCCATTGCGACTGTCTTGTAACTCAACAGCCGGTTGGCCAGTGGTGCTATCACTTTGGTACTTATACGAAGACGGAGCGCTTTATTGTGCGACTCCAAAAACAGCCAAGGTCGTCAAATACCTGGAAGCCGATCCGCGTTGTGCTTATGAAATAGCCTCAGACTCGCCACCTTACTGTGGGGTTCGCGGCCGGGCTCTAGCTACGATCGACGAGGATCGCGGCCTCGAAATCCTAGAGCGACTCCTAATTCGTTACCAGGGCACGACGGCAAACAATCTGGCGAAAATGCTCCTGAGGCGGTCACAGGTGGAAGTGGCCATCCGGATTACACCCGAGCGTTACCATACCTGGAACTTCAGTTCCCGTATGGACGACATAACTAAGTCCAAAAACGGAAGAGTCTGTCCCGATTAAGTGCCCTATCGATTCAGAAGAGTCTTCTGACTAGATGCTTTGAACGAAGGGTATGAGTATTACCATCCTGAGGTACCGGTCTCACCCTTGAAGGGCCCAACAATATCATCGGTGATCCAGCCACCATAAAAGTTGCCAGGCTGCGGCCGAACGAGCTCGCCATCTACAAAACAGCGGTCCATTGCCCAAGCATAAAAGGCAAAGTGATCCTTGATCGCTTCAAACGTCGCTGTGGGTCGAGGATAGTTCCAGGCCGACCGAGGCGCGGTCTTGCCTTTGACGACAACGTCGTAATAAGCAGCTTGTCCTTTCCATTCGCACCAGGAACCACCTTTAACCTCGGCAAGAAATTGCATTCGAATATCGGCGGGCGGTACATAGTAAACGGGCGGATGGCTCGTTTCTAAGACACGATAGGCGCTACGAGTATTAACCAGTAGCTCGTCGTTAAAAAATACTTCTATATGCTTATTTGTCGGCTCCAACCTAGGCGGTCTGGGATAATTCCAAACTGATTCTTGACCGGGACCGATTTTTTGGGCTTTTGGTTTCATTTTTTTTAATCTTTTGTTGACCGCTGCAGAAGCGATCTCATGTATTGTAAGCTCGAGATAAATTAAGGGGCGGCTTAAATCACCGCCCCTTTCGTTTTACTATCTACCCTTCAACGATCAGTCGTCCTTGCATCAAGGCGGCGTGACCAGGAACGGTGCAGACCACATTATATTCGCCAACTTCGGGAGCTGTAAAAGAAACTTCATTGCTAGCCCCTCCAGCCACATTGCCGGCGGAAAAGAGGATCTTATCCGCTTGATCAGTTTCATCAAAAGGTATGGGTATTGATTCACCGGCTTTCAGAACCGCCCAATTATGTTCTAATGCTCCCATGTTTTCCATGCGAATAGTTACCTCGGAACTTGGGCTGACTCGCCAGATTGGGGGATTATTTACGTTGTCATTACTTTCCCCAAAATAGATATCGTTCATATTGACAACGATTAATTCCTCAGCCGCTTCTTCTTCAACAACTGCACTGCCGCCACAGGCAGCTAAAACCAGGGCAAGGACAGTCAGTGATAATGCGAGAATTGTTCTGTACATTGCGTCTCTCCAATTTACTAAAGTTTAATAAGACCATATCTGAGGATGATATAAAAAAGTTGTTTCCTCGATTAACTGATATTTTAGTGATAAATTTCACAATTGCAATGTTTATGCACAGATATTTATGTGATATTAAGCAATTTGTCCATGTATTGCATAGATCGCAAATTGCCGCTACGAACTCATTTTTAGCTCAATGCTTTTTGGCAGCTACATCACCCTCAACCAAACACCCCCCCCTCTTGCGGTCCATGTAATCTGGGATCCAATCCGACGATTCGGCCGATCGCCCCCAATGATTCCAGCCATTTCCAACCAGAGATATGCATATTATGCATCGATATTATATAAACAAATACTTGACAAATATTAGATAATTATGTAGGATGGTATAGACTGGAAGACAAAAAACAAAAACGTTAATCAAGAAATTGGGAGTACGGTATGAGTTTAAGATTCAAAGAATTTGACAAAGCTCCACAGAGAGAAAGGGGACTGAACCACAAATCGGTCGATGAACGTAAGATGTTGCTAGGTATAGGGGCGATATTCGCTATGGCCTTCCTGGCACTAGGGATTAGGCTGCTTCTTCCAAACCTAAATCCGTTCATTCTGGTCGGGCTTGGCGCCACCGTTTACGGTGTTTACTTAGGAACACTCTTCCTCAGCCATCTATCACAAGCCAAAGAGACTGAAGATTCCTTGGAAACAGAAAGGGTGAATAAGAAAGAGCGCTAGGATAGGAATCAGGTCAAAGGAAGATTGGCAAGATGAGTAGAAAAATGCAAATAGCCAAGCGCGCAATCAAGAGCTCAAACTTGATTGCATCCTTCCTTTCTTTTGTGCTTTCAGTGTAGTTTTGGTTTAGTGATTCAAGAGTAAAGGCGATTTTTGTTGGCCTCCGGATGTCTTCTATCTTGAGTTTTGGGGCAATTATCTTTTCAGGGAGGGCCGAAAATGAATAATGGTTTAATGTTTATTCGGGGGTTAGTCGCTAGCTTTTTAGCAGTTGGTCCACTAGTAGAGGCTGCCTATTTAGATTGGCGAGACAAGGAAAAATAGTAAGCGGCCCAAGCCCTTAGTTTTCAAAAACGAAATACAGAAAAAGGCGCATAGCTACTATGCGTTTTTTTATTATAAGAGTGTAAAAAAGGAGAGACTTCGGATGATTTTTTCTAAGGTGTTGTCTGTACCATATCAGACGTCTAGCTTACAATTCAGCGACAAGCTGCCGCTCTGTTCGTCGGCGACGAAATACACC
>JBFFVR010000151.1:0-4179 GCA_041570685.1 Promineifilaceae bacterium (SeqCode) | reverse complement strand
GTTGTCTCGGTAAACTTTTAATACACGCCCAAGTTGGTCCGCGGTCCGATATCGACCTGCTGGTTCTTTAGCTAATACTTTATCAACAATCCGGTCAAGCTGATCTGGCACAGCAGGATTTAGTTGATCAACATGGGGCGGTTGATCCTGAATGTGCTTCAGTGCCAAGGCCGTGTGGTTTTCCGCCTGGAATGGTAACTGAGCGGTGAGCATTTCAAACATTATAACGCCGATACTATAAACGTCGGATGCCGGAGTTGGTCGTTCGCCGGCTGCCTGTTCCGGAGAAAAGTATTGTGGTGTTCCCCAAACAACGTCGACGTCATAAAGTAAGCTAGATTCACTTAGCGCCCGAGCGATCCCAAAATCGGTGACTTTAATGCGTCCATCTTGAGCTACGAGAATGTTTTGAGATTTGACGTCACAATGAACTAGATTAGCCCGGTGTGCATATCCGATTCCGGAACAAATTTGGATGGCTATATCGAGGGATCGGTCGATTGACAAAGGCAGATTCTTTAGATTAAAGTGCTGCCTTATTACCTCCTTTAAGGTCCAGCCCTCCACATATTCCATAACAATGTAGTACCGGCGTTGATCTTGACCGATATCATGAACAGTTACAATATTTGGATGAGTTAAATTGGCCGCAGCATGAGCTTCTTTTTGGAAACGATGCAGAAACTGCTCGTCATTGGTCAGACTTTCGTGCAGCATTTTTATGGCCACCAGACGGCCGAGCATCTGATCCCGACCCTTGTAAACTGTGGACATTCCACCGCTTCCGGCTTTTCCCAATAGCTCGTATCTACCATTCAGAACAACATTGCTCTTTGACATAAACCTATTCTAGCCGATAGCAACGAGAATCCAAGCGTGAGTGCCGAATTCAAATTGCTTTGCCCATTAATTGTAATTGACCTCCGGATCTGGTCTGTGATATTTGCCAGGCCTCAGTAGATATGATAGCATTTTGAATCATTCAAGGCGGGTGTGGTGTAGGGGTTAACACGTCTGGTTGTGGCCCAGAAGATCGTGGGTTCAAATCCCACCACTCGCCCTTTTGATTCTGTCGGTTAGAGGACCGAATCATATAGAGAGCGCCCGTAGCTCAATGGATAGAGTACCTGGCTTCGAACCAGGTGGTTGGGAGTTCGAATCTCTCCGGGCGTACCTAAGAGCAAGTGACCACCCAGGCGGGTGGTTTTTTTAATTGCGCTGCTTGGGCACAGCACATTGGTAGGATTTCACATGAATATAAAAGTGCCAGGAATTAAGATCGGACACGCCCACGATGAAAAGGCCCTGACAGGCTGCACGGTTATCTTGTGCGAGGAAGGGGCAATTTGCGGTATTGACAAAAGAGGAGGGGGAACTACTACTAGGCAAGCAGATGCTTTTGAACCTTGGCATGTGGTTCAGGAAGTCAACGGCATTTTACTTTCCGGTGGCTCAGCATTTGGTTTAGGTGCCTTGAGTGGTGTTCTTGAATATCTTGAGGAGCACGAAGTCGGATTTGATATGCGAGTTGCACGGGTGCCAATCGCAGCAGCAGCTGGTTTATTTGATCTGGGAATTGGCCAGGCTGACCGACGACCCGACCCAGAAATGGCCATTCAGGCCTGCGAAAACGCTTCCTTTCTGCGGCCAGAAGAAGGTTGCGTTGGAGCAGGGATGGGCGCCACAGTTGGGAAGATCCTGGGGCCTGAGTTCGCTATGAAGTCTGGGATTGGGTTTGCTAGTATAGAAATAGAAGAGACCGGAGTAGTTGTAGAGGCGATAGCGGCCGTAAATGCTGGAGGAGATATTATCGATCCTTCAGCAGGTAAGATTATCGCCGGAGTTCGCTCCCCCTTATGGCAGCAGGGTGAACCCACAGAGGCCTACTTTGCTGATGCTTTTGAAGTATTGAAAAAAATGCAGGAGCCAGGTGTCTCAGATACCTATCAGGGAAATACAATTATTGGGGCCGTTCTGACCAACGCTAATCTGTCAAAAACTCAAGCTACCAAAGTGGCTCAAATGGCCCATGACGGTCTGGCACGGACGACGCGGCCTGCACATACTATGTATGACGGTGACACCATATTTACTTTGTGTACGGGGGATGTTCTAGCAGATGTGAGTGTTGTTGGAGCGATTGCGGCCGAAGTCTTCTCAGAAGCAATTTTACGTGGAGTGCGAGCAGCAAAGTCGATGGGCAATTTGCCCGCTGCGATTGATGTTCCTTAAGCCAATTGGTTTCAAGATTTGTCGTTATCTATCAAGGATAAATATAAAAAAGATATGGATATTCCCAATCTCCGAACCCAAAAAATTTCTGTTTTTGGCAGTCATGCGCCTCAACCAGGTAGCCATGATTATGAACTAGCCAAAGAGATGGGTTTTCTGCTAGCGATGGGCGGCTATACTGTGTTAACTGGAGGTTACGAAGGCACCATGGCGGCTGTTAGTCATGGGGCGGCCGAAGCGGGTGGTCATGTTATTGGTGTCACAAGCAAGCAAGTAGAACTAACTAGGTCAACGCTTCTCAATGCTTGGGTAAAAGAAGAGATTCAGTATGAAACGCTTCTGGAAAGACTGGTTCATTTGGTCTCACAAAATAGCGGAATGATTGTTTTACCCGGTGGTATCGGAACCTTATCAGAATTGGCGCTTGCTTGGAACTTAATGCAAGTTGAGGAAATTCCAGTGCGACCGCTCATCGGCATCGGCTCTATATGGTCCAAAACCATCGAGTTATTTTCCAAAACAAGTTATGTGTTGAAGTCTCATTTAGGGCTATTTCGACATGCCGAAAATCCAACTGATGCGATCCGGTTACTAGAAAGATTGTTAACGTGAAAAGAAGACCTGCTTAAATAACTCTATGATTCAAAATAATTTTGTTGGTCCTGTGGTTTTTCTAAAATTGGGTGGTTCGTTAATTACCGACAAGACCCAAATAGAATTAGTCAGAAAGGATGTATTAGCTCGGTTAGCGAAGGAAATAGCGAGGAGCGTCCAAAACAACCCCGATCTGAACGTATTGCTGGGTCATGGAAGTGGGTCATTCGGTCATGTTCCAGCAGCAAGACATGGAACCAGAGAGGGTGTTCGCTCAAATCTTGATTGGCATGGCTTCGTAGAGGTTGGCAGAGTCGCTTCTAAACTCAATGCAATTGTCAGGAATCAATTGGTGGCGGAGGGTCTAAAAGCGATATCCTTGCAGCCGTCGGCATCGGCGATATGTCGTGATGGTGGGTTAATACAATTCAATATGGAACCAGTATTGATGGCTTTAAGTGCCAGGCTCATACCGATAATATACGGTGACATAGCCTTTGATACACAAAGAGGGGGAACGATCATATCAACAGAAGAAATCATGAGCTTTCTATCAGATAAGCTTCAGCCTTCTTGGCTTCTACTCGCTGGTGAGACAGCGGGTGTATACGACGTCAAGGGAAAAATTATCCCGATCATTTCACCTGAGAATTTTGAGACTATTCGGCCGGCGCTAGGGGGATCTCGCGGCACTGATGTTACCGGCGGCATGGCGACCAAGGTAGAAAGTATGCTGGAATTAGTAAAGCGTCAGCCAAACTTACAAATAAGGGTGTTTTCTGGCTTAGTTCCAGATTCCGTTGAAAAGGGTTTAGCTGGTGAGTCGACTGTTGGTGGTACGTTAATCAGAGGCCTTCCAGTTTAGTGAGGCAATATTTTCATTTTCAGAATTTTGTCAAAGCCCTGGATCATAAATAGTGCTTGACTCGCCGACGACGGCATCCCATACATCGCCCATTGAGTCTGCCAGCACGATTTGGACATTTAGCTCATCTGCCAACTCTTGGGGAGTCAAATCATCTAATGAAACCGTATCTGGATGATCGAACATCACTCGAGGTAAGACAACTAAATTGCCAAGAGCGGATGATTTTAATTGATTTAATACATCTACACCCATTAGTAAACCGGCAACCGTAATTAACTCTCCCAGGCGAATGTTCACGATCGGCTTAACTTCGGTCAATATTCCGGTTTGTTCTTGAAATTCACGAGCAATTTTTTTGAGCGTTTCTGCAAACAATGTGCCAGTTACCAGGCTTATCTGGTTTGGTTTCTCCAGGCTGAGATGTCTTCTATTTCGCATCCATGCCTGGATTTCCTTAGATAGCGATTCCCATTCATTAAGAAAGT
>JBFFVR010000150.1:0-4183 GCA_041570685.1 Promineifilaceae bacterium (SeqCode) | reverse complement strand
CATTACTTCACCCTGAATCGTTGATGACAATGGGAGAATTAACAGAGCAAAATAGACAAAGATGGGCGAATCATCACCAAGGGCATCAATCCATAAAGGATCAGCTAATACCCGATCGGCCTGATAAAAATAATCGTGAGACTGAGGATGCCATGTTAAACCCGGATGAATTTGAGCCAAGACCCCGATTTCCGCCAATCTGGACATGATGGCAATCCTCTTGGTTTCGCCCAAACACATCTCAAGCTCGTTTCGAACTCTCTCCCCAGTGACTCGATCCAGCATTTCCAAAGCCGCAGCCATGAGCTCGGCCGTCCTTGGATCAAGGGAAAAGTCAAGTCGCTGTTCAAGACGAACGGCGCGCAAGATACGTGTCGGATCATCGACAAAGCTGAGACTATGTAACACCCGTATCAATCCCGAGTCAAGATCACGAAGACCGCCGTAAAAATCTAGTAACTGGCCTAAATAGGCACCATCTAAGCGAACAGCTAAGGTATTGATTGAAAAATCTCGACGATGCAAATCTAATTTTATTGATCCTCTTTCAACCTCAGGCAAGGCAGTTGGCCTGGAATAAAACTCAGTTCTTGCCGATACAAAATCAATAGTCATCGGCAATTCTTCTAAAGAAGCTTGCGAAGAAATCCGTCGCCAAACATCATCGTTAAGTAGCCATTTTGCCGTCCCAAACTTCGCGTGACTACGGATGTCGCCCCCAAAACGCTTACTCAATGTCCGCACGAGGGTAATCGCTTCACCTTCAACTACCATATCAAGATCTTTTGGAACGATTCCGAGAATGAGATCTCTAACAAGACCACCGACAAAATAAAGTGGTAGCTCCATTTGTCCAGCAATGCCACCAATTTCCTGAACAATGTCCCAGACAGCATTTGGCAATGCCGTTACCATCAATTCTCGGAGGTTCGCCTCAGAATCGGCCGTTTCTGGTTCGTTCAAAAGATTGATAAGATCAGTTCGGGTAACGATGCCAATCAATCCGGTTCGTTCCGTTGGCTTTTCGCCATCTGCCACGACAGGTATTTGGCCCCAACCCTCCTCGATCATCAATCGTTGGACTCGTTCGACAGAATCAGAAGGATGTACAAAAACACGTCCAGCCCTCATTACCTGGCGGACAGGTAGCTCTCCTAACTGATGATTCATGGCACGATCGACCAAGCGCCGTGTTAGCAGTCCAACAAGTTGCTGACTATCGGGATCGATAACTGGGTAACCCTCATGACCAAAACGCTGCATTTGTTCGGCTGCAGCACTCACTCTTGCGTTGGCAGATATAGTTTGAAGTCCATATGACATGATTTTCGAAACCTTGGTCATTGGTTTGACGATCATTGGCAGCAACTCGTTGATTCTAGTTGCTACTTCGTCCAAATCACGATCCATGATGGTAGCTGCAGCTGCCCTACTATGTCCTCCGCCACCAAATTCACGGGCCACAATGGAAATATCAACATTGTCGGTGCTTGAGCGGCCGACAAGTTGAACGTGGTTGTGCTTTAACTCAACCAAGAGAATCATTCCTGTGGGCATCAGGGTATCACGCATGCGATGGGCTACAGCTGAAATCTCATCATCAAAATCAGGCGGAGCCTTTACGGCCGAGAAAATGATATCTTGGCCTTCAATTCTCGTCCAAATGGCTGCATCTTGGAGTAATTCAAATAGATGATGTTGTTCTTTCGACAAAGGAATGTTCAGGAAACGACGAACTACTGATAGCTGTGCGCCTTGTTCAAGTAGCCATGCAGCAGCTTGAGCATCATTGGCAGTCGTCGTATCGTAAACCAACGATCCTGTGTCTTCGTGAATTCCTAAGAGTAAAAGCGTCGCTTCAGTCGCATTTGGTTTCAGACCGTTTTCTTGTAGCATTTCCACCAGGAGCGTCGTGGTCGCACCGAACGATTTAGTATGGTACGACCAACTCTCATCACTTTCCTCGGAATGCCCATGATGGTCAATAACTTGAACTTCTGCCCGGTCTGGTCTCAATCCACGCACACTTGGAAGAGCCTGCGTATCTACTAAGATGACACGATCAATGCGTTTCCGCTGCCAATCCGAAGGGCGCATGAAGGGCAGTGTATCCCAGAAAAGCGTTAAAAATTGCTCCACATTTCGATTGACTCGCCATGACAAAAGTGGAACGCCTTGTGGATACAGCTTATGAACCGCTAGTTGCGAGGCAACTGCATCGAAATCGGCATTTTCGTGGGTCAGGATTAGCAACATATAATCATTATACCTCTGGTCCATTAGGTCGAAAAAAGCAATATAGAGACGATAAGTGAATGCAATGGAATATTTCTCGCCCAGAATATTCTTGTCTTATTAATCTATGCTTGAAATAGGTCCTTATTATTTGCTTATCGGCGAAGGCACCCTAAAATGGCAGCCTGTATGTTAAAGATTGTCGATTTAAAGAAACTTAGACCCAGCGCCTGGAGTCGTCTACTGGATCAAAATCCCGCAACTAGAGGCACGGTCGTAACAGGCGTAAGCAGAGAATCAGGTCTATTAGACGCCGACTCTGAACGATATATCATGCAGTTGGATGGTTACCAGGAGTCAGCCGTATTAATAGGCAAGAATACAAATGCATTGGAGGCAACTTTTTTTGCCGATCTTTCGCCCCATCTTTCATCTTTGACTCCCTATTGCTGGCTAAGTTACGCCGCCGGGGCACAGAGTTGGGTCATTCTTGACGAAGTCTATAATGACTGGCCTATGAACAAATGGACTGCGACCGATCTTGAGTTGATTGTTAACCAACTGATACTTTTACATACGGAATACTGGGAACGCGATTCACATTTATTAGATTTTGGTCTAGAAACGAGATTCAGTGAAAGCCTCTCCCCCCATCAAAGAAACCTGGATACTGAAAAAACTCAAGAGCCTAGATCACGAGGATTGCAACCTCGGTCGCATGATCAGCGTATAGATGACGACCGCCTTGCTGCCGTCCCATTATTGTCTGAGCATGCACTAAACTCTGCCGGAGAATTAGCTCCGATATTGAGCCAGGCAGCTTCCGGACTACAAGCCATTCTGATGATGGATGGATGGCCTGGCGTGATCGAAAAAGAACATATTGAGGCGCTTATTGACATAATCGATGATCCAGTACCAGTGCTCTATCCTTTACGTCAGGCAGCGGTTACCCTGTGTCATGGAAATCCAGGACCGAAGAACTGGTCAATAAGCTTGTTCGGAGAGACCAAATTGCTTAATTGGAACAATATCAATATTGGTCCTGGAATCTACGATTTGATAAGTTTTATCGAACAATACCAATTAGTAGAAGCACCAGATGGTATCTTGCAGCAACGCGAAATTTGGCCACTCAACGAGGAAACAATCATCGACAATTATCTTTTGGGTATGGGAAATAGATTAGGTAATCGCTTCGATGCCCGAGCGGTTCGCGAAACGATCCCGGCGGCCCGCAGTTTATATATCTTGACCGAATGGTTGCCGAAGTTCAATAAATGGTTAAACGAAGATTATGTCATTGAAGATAGACTAGCCGAATTAGGCAAGATGAGTGACCTGGAATTGACCAAATTAGGCTTGGGTGAAATGATATCATTGCGCCAATATTTTACTGGGCTCTTCGATCGTTTCCTTGATTCTTATCACGCCCTCTAAGATGTGAATCGAGATCGCGTCTAGCTGTAATACGAAAATGATCCAGTCCTAAATAAGATGTCTGTTTTATCAACCCTCTTAGAAGCTCTGGCGTTCGGCATCGCCGTAGCCTTTATGATACTTGGCCTTGTTGGAATAGTCGTTCCGATATTACCCGGTATATTGCTGATATGGCTCACTGTTTTAGCCTACGCCGTTGTGGATGGTTTCGAAGCGATCGGATGGGTTGCTTTTACTTCGATCACTTTAATCTCAATTGTGGTTGGTACAGCTGATATTTGGATGAGCCTGTTTGGTGCTAAAAAAGGTGGTGCGGCTCGGCGAGCCATGTTTTTTGGAATGATAGGTGGGGTGATCGGATTCTTTCTATTTGGAACTCTTTTACCAATCGTTGGCAATCTCCTCGGAGGCGTCTTGGGTTATGCGATTGGCGTTTTTTTAGGCCAGTATCATAAGTATCGCGATTGGGAACTGGCACGAAAAGCCAGCTTTGGAGGTGTGGTCGGCT
>JBFFVR010000149.1:0-4204 GCA_041570685.1 Promineifilaceae bacterium (SeqCode) | reverse complement strand
TATTTATATTGGAGCCACTGGCATGAAAATGATGGAGCTGACGGGTGAGGTGGCTGACGGTGCAGTACTCAATTATCTGGTCCATCCGAAATATAACCTGCAGGCCATGGACGCCTTGGAGCGCGGAGCCAAAAAAGCAGGACGATCGATCGATGAGATCGACCGGCCGCAATTGATGATCTGTTCTGTGGATTACGATCGTAAGAAAGCACTAGATGGGGCCCGGAAAATGATGACCCAATATTTAGGCCAGCAGCCTCATCTTATGAAAGCCAGCGGCGTGAGCCAGGAATTATTGGACGATATTCACCAGGTCCTCACTTGGCCAGCGACGGACGAGGAGATCGAGGCTGCCATGCACTTGGTACCAGACGACGTCGTGCAAATGTGTACGGCAAGCGGTTCCCCAGAAGAAGTCAAAGCCAAGGTTCGAGAGTATATCGATAACGGCTGTACTTGCCCGATATTGTACCCTCTTGGCGACCCAAAACTAATGATTGATATCTTTGCCGACGGTTACAGTTAGATCATCAACTCATCCTTCGAAAAAATAAAAGTATTAGCATGATCAGCCGGTCTTTAGATGAAGACCGGCTTTTTTTGCCTGACTCTCAATTAATATATGACCTCGATCTAAAATACCCCGATATTCTCTGACAGATAAATTATTATTGCGCTCTTCCCCTTGTGCTTTCATCTCATGACATTCGTCGTGAATCTGGTGATATTTGCAACTACCTGTCACGTTTTTGGCTCTCTATACTAGCCTTGAAATATTCTAAGTGCATTTCTCCGGAAAGAGGTTATTCGTATGGCAGATAATGAAACTATCGTCCATGATGTCATCATTGTTGGTGCGGGATTGGCTGGCTCTTGGGCTGCGATGACTGCGGCTCAAGAAGGGGTGACCGATATCGGCGTTCTTTCGAAAATTCACCCTTTACGATCTCACAGTGGGGCAGCGCAAGGGGGCATTGCGGCTGCCTTAAATAATGTTAGGCCGGTCGAAGGTACTGGTCCTCGTGGCCCGCTGGAGATGATCCCAGAAGGTGAAGAATCTGTTGATAGTTGGGATCTGCACATGTTTGATACAGTCAAAGGTTCGGATTGGTTGGGTGATCAGGATGCTATCGAAATCATGGTCAAGGAAGCGCCTGAAATAATATACCAATATGAACATTTGGGATGCGTTTTTAGCCGGCTGCCCGACGGTCGAATTGCCCAACGTCGCTTTGGTGGACATAGCGCTCCGAGAGCTAACTATTCGAAGGATTATACCGGCCACGTTCTGCTGCACACGATCCATGAGCAAGCGCTTCGCCAAGGCGTAAAATTCTATAGTGAATGGTACTGCCTGGACCTTATTGTTGAAGATAATGTTTGTAAAGGGGTCGTTGCCCTAGAGATTTTAACTGGAAAGCTTTATACCATGCGGGCCAAGGCGGTCATGTTTGGAACCGGCGGATACGGTCGGGCCTTCAAAATAACCTCGAATGCCTATGCCAACACGGGAGATGGGGTAGCTATAGCCTACAAGGCAGGGATTCCCCTCATGGACATGGAATTTGTCCAATTTCATCCTACGGGCCTCTATCGACATGGAATATTGATGAGCGAAGCTTGCCGGGGCGAAGGCGGCTATTTGACAAACAGAAGTGGCGAACGTTTTATGGAACGATATGCCCCTGACAAGATGGAGCTAGCCCCTCGTGACCTGGTCAGCCGATCTGAACAAACAGAAATTGATCAAGGAAAGGGTGTCGGGCAGGATGGACAAGGGATTAACCTGGACTTGCGTCATCTCGGTCGCCAAAAGATCGTGGAACGGCTACCCCAAATACGGGAACTAGCAATCGACTTTGTCGGGGTCGATCCCATTGAGGAACCAATACCAATTCAACCGACCGCCCATTACAGCATGGGAGGTATACCTACTGACGCTGATGGCCAGGTGATGGCGGATGCAGAAGGTACCCCCGTCGTTGGATTTTATGCCGCTGGCGAATGTGCCTGTGTAAGTGTACATGGAGCCAATCGCTTGGGCACCAATAGTCTGCTCGAAGCTTCTCTATTCGGCCGCCGGACAGGCAAATCAATGGCAAACTTTATAAAAGGAGGAGCGACTCTAGCTCCTATTTCCACGAATCCTTCGGAGGTTGGGCAAAACCATATTCGTAAACTCCTTGATAATCCAGGCGACGAATCCGTTGAAATAATCGCCCAGGATCTTAAGTCCGAAATGACAAATCGCTGCGGTATTTTTCGCGACCAACAAAACCTGGAATTAGCCCAGCGGCAAGTAAAGGAGTTACAAAACCGTTTTTCTAAGGCTCGAGTAATGGACAAGAGCAGTCACTTCAATACAGATTTGCTGGCAACATTAGAAACCGAGCATTTGTTAAGCTTTAGCGAATTAATTGTCGCCGGAGCACTTGCCCGAACTGAAAGTCGCGGGGCACATTCCCGAACAGACTTTACGCAACGCGATGATGAGAACTGGCTCAAGCATACGATAGTCCACCTAGGCGATGACGGCGAACCGCTCCTGAGCTATAAGCCTGTAACGATCTTTTGGGATCGTTATCCACCTCAAGAGCGCAAATATTAAACGAGTGAGCCGGATTATTCTCAATTTCAAGGAGGCTGAAAGATGACAGATAAGGCAACTCTCCGAATCCAGAGATATAAACCAGATGAAGATAAGAAGCCACACGTCGAAGAATATATGATCGACGCCGAAAGAGGGACAACAATCCTGGACGCCTTGCACCGGGTTAAAGCAGAGCAGGATGGCAGTCTAACCTTTAGACGCTCTTGCCGTCATGCTATTTGTGGTAGCTGTGCCATGAATGTAAATGGGAAAAACATTCTTGTCTGCAAAACGCCCTTGCAGGATGTTCTTGATCGAAATAGCCGCGTGCTTATCCGACCACTACCTTATTTACCTATAATTAAGGATCTTGTTGTTGATCGCAGTTCGTTTTGGCAGCAATATTTGCGGGTGAAGCCTTGGCTCATACCATTGGATAACACGCCCGAGCAGGAATTCAGAATAAGCCCCCAGGAAGTCGAAGACCTAGATAATGCAGAGACTTGTATTATGTGCGGTGCTTGCTATTCATCCTGTCAAGTAATCGGCCTAAGTAAACAATATATCGGGCCTCACGCCTTGCTAAAAGCATTTCTTAGAGTTTTAGATCCACGAGATACTATTCCAACTGAGCGGCTTGAAGATATTGCCAAAGATGATGGCGTTTTTAGGTGTCATACAATTTTTAATTGCATTGACGCCTGTCCAAAGGGCTTGAACCCAACACAGGCGATCGAAACACTTCGCAAATTAGCCCAAAAACGGCAAGCGATTGATCGGCAGCGACAAGAAAGACTTCAAACGCTTGAGCAGCCAATTTCTTCCTTCAATTGAGCTTGTAGAATACATATGTTCGAATGAGACACTCGGTAAGATCATCTGCAGGAGTAAAAGATGTACAAGAGTACCGGATTTGTTAGTTTTGTATTGCGTCGTTTCACAGGGATAGCCTTAGTTCTCTATCTATTTACCCATATGTGGGTAATTGGTTCGGTCAATAGTGGACCAGAAGCCTTTGACGCGCGTTTAAACATCGTGCAATCAACTTTTTTCAAATTTGCGGAGATCGCCCTGCTGGCGGCCGTAGTCTATCATGCTTTTGATGGAATCAGGCTGCTTATCGTTCACTATTTTAACGTGACTGAGTATCGCAAGAGTCTCTTCTATGCCATATTTGCCGTATCTGCCATCTTGGTAATTGCAGGTGGCATTCCGATATTGTTGTTTGCCTTAGAAGGCTAAGAGTTGAAACAGGAAATGCGGTCTGTTGCTTCTGTTGCGATCGGTAGAAACCAAATTAATCTGAAAGGGAGATAAGCCATGATGCGCGTTTTTCTTATGCAACGATTTAGCGCCATAGCGCTACTAATTTTCTTAACTATCCATATGATTGTTGTTCATTATCCGCCTTTTCATATCGATTTCAACCGTATTTTGGAGCGGATGAGCCAGCCGATCTGGAAAGCTATTGACATCGCTTTCTTATTCTTCGTACTTATTCATGCCCTGGCCGGAGCTTATGCTGTGCTGACGGATGTGGAGCGAGTTTCGCCCTACAAGCGCGTACTTGCCGCCCTGATGATAATCATTGGAATCGCTGCCTTTATATACGGC
>JBFFVR010000148.1:0-4207 GCA_041570685.1 Promineifilaceae bacterium (SeqCode) | reverse complement strand
CAAAAATCAAGGCGGCCTTATTTCTAACTTCGGTTCTCATGTGCCTATCGAGGGCATTATGGACAAGATTTACTTTGGCCCCTGAAAACCATTTATAAAATGGCGCGTTGCTATCATCCAATACAGTTTCCCAGGGCTCGTACCATTCGAAGTTCTCCGCTGCGATTCGCCCCCAAAAACCAGGTAAATCGGCCAGGGCAGATTCGTTGACTTCATCGTAATCAGGTATATGAGCTTGGGCGATTACTTCCGGAGCCGGAACATATACATCACCGGTAAGTTCACTGTTTTCGGGCATCCTGTTTCCTCCTGATTTGTGCTGACTATTTACAACGTGTTACGATTCGCCTCTTACGAAACTTTGACCTGGAATGAGTTCAACTCATTTAAGGGTGCAATATCTATATTTCAAATACGGCTTCTGCTTCCCCAGCCTTAACTGTTCTTAACTACGCGTCACGTGACCACTAGTATAGTTGCTATCAAGAAAAAGAAAAACGGGACTTTTCAGGGATATTGCCACAGCACAAACTACAGCCTTTGGCCAAAGTTGGAAAATTTGGTTACGCTACAATTTTCATTGCTAAAGAGTCATTTGCAAATTTAGGTGAAGTAGATAATTAAGAAATACCGCTAGAAGAATTTATGCAGCATCTGTTTCGGTCTCTTCGCTCTGGAGCGTTGCTTCCTCATCTTCTACGGAATCTTTTCTGGCATCTTCTTCAGTTATGATATCCTCCGCCAATATTACCGGAGGGCCGACATGGTACGGATCGATATGTTTATTTCCGCAGTAAGGGCACAGATTCCAGTGGGGATCCATTAGAGAATTGCAGTCAGGGCAGGCTTTACGCAAACGAGTATGACAATGAGGACACAAAAGCCAATCTGGGTCAACTGTTCGCGAACATCCTGGACAAGCCGGTCTTTCCTCAATCTCTTGGAGCAAAGCCTCTTCCTCAAGAGATCTCTCGTATGCTTCAGCCAAAGTTTCTGGCGGTCGCAAGATTAAATAAACCACGAGCCCTAAACCGGGAAGAAGCGCAACAACAAGGGTAGCTAATATCTGAGCAAAGGGATCCCGAGAGCGCGAACGCATATCCCGAAATGTCCAAATTACAAGACTTAGCCAGAGGGCGGCTAGCAGCGCACCGAAAATCGCGAAGCACACAGTGGCATAGGTTACCAGAGTATCAAGGGTTGATTCTGTCATTTTTGTTAGTTACCTCACGAGATGCGATTCGATTATAGCAACGAACTCAATAGGTTGCGATAAGACCTAGTTCCCTGACTTGTGATACTTGAACCATCTGGCGGCAATCTACATCTACTGGTCTGCTGAATCTGCCCAAACGAGATAGCAAGAGGCATATTAGCATTTTCACTTTTCCTTGATTAGTTTGGTGACGTATTGAGGGGGGTCTTCATCGAACAGTTCGTCAATCCGCCACCCTGTATCGCATAAGATTTCCTCCATTTCCCGCAAAGATACGAGCAAGTAATCAAACCATGGATCCTTGATTTCTCTGTAGCGCACTCTTATACGAAGTTGTCCAGACAGTCTGCCCCTTCGGCGATTGTTTTCATGGTAAGCAGTATGAATAGGATCATCAGTCAGATAGGGATCTGTGCTTTGGACCAGTATCACGCCATCAGGTGGGGTCATGGCATAAAAACGTCTTAATAGCCATTTCGCTCGTTTTTGATTGGCAAATAATCCAAAATTGTTGCCTAGTAGGAGAATCGTATCAAATAGGCCTAATCTAGTGGATGCTTTTGTTATAGATAGCAATCGTCTATGGATCAATCCTCTGCGATGGCAGACTTCAATAGCGAGGGGCGAAATGTCTATACCTAGTACATCTTGGTTCTGGGACTGTAGATAAAGAGCGTGTCGCCCTGCCCCACAGCCAATATCCAACACCTTCCCAGATGCCGATTTAATAGCAGTTTTGATGTCTTCTGACCATTGGGAATATGACATGAAATAGTCAGCCGGATCTGCAACGGATATCAGGCCATCATCGCGTTCGATTACCTGTGCCGAACCCTTGCCTAAATATTGATCTAGCAACATCTGGCCAAAGGCATCATTTCTGTGTTTCATCGTTTACTACCCCTTAGTTATCATCAGCCAGCGTTTGTGAGCTGTTACAAATGTCTGAAGCGAAAAATTGGCGCTGCTCACTTGGCTTTGGTAGTAGTATAATGGATATTCGAACTCAAGTAATTCTGCGGCAGCCAACTCTTTCTGATTTACTAGTAGGAGCAAATATAATGTCCGCTCAATCAGCCTCCCGGCCACAGGCGTCTGCATCCCGTCCTGTTAAGATCACCTTGTCAGATTTACATGCAAAGAAGCGTGAGCGCCGGCCGATAACGATGCTTACTGCCTACGATTATTCATCTGCGATGTTGGTAGATAGAGCTGAATTCGACGTCATTTTAGTCGGAGATTCGCTGGCCATGGTGATGATGGGATTGGAAAGCACGGTTCCAGTAACAATGGAAGAGATGCTACATCACTGCCGAGCTGTCAGTAGAGGAGCTCAGAGAGCCTTTTTAGTTGGCGATATGCCCTTTTTGTCATTTCAAGTCAGCCCGTTCGAGGCAGTAAGAAATGCCGGACGTTTTCTGAAAGAAGGCGCGATGGATGCGGTCAAGCTTGAGGGTGGCAAAGAGGTTGTACCCACAGTTGAGGCGATTATTGAGGCGGGAATTCCTGTGATGGGCCATATCGGGCTTACTCCGCAATCTGTGTCTAAACTTGGTGGCTACCGGGTACAAGGTAAATCCTCCGATGCCGCTATAAAGTTGCTGCAAGATGCCATTGCACTGGAAAATGCGGGGTGCTTTTCAATCGTACTAGAAGCTGTCCCAGCTCAAGTTGCAAAGGTGATATCTCGACACCTGGAAATCCCGACAATTGGCATTGGTGCCGGCTCGAATTGCGACGGACAGGTATTGGTCTACCACGATCTGTTGGGGCTTTTTGACAAATTTACTCCAAAATTTGTAAAGCAATATGCAAATTTGAATGAGGTGATCGGTTCGGCCCTCAGATCATTTGCTGAAGATGTCGATTCGCACAATTTTCCTTCTGATGCACACACCTACCCCATCGACAAAAAAGAGTTGGATGAGTTTCTTAAATTAGCAAAAAACTACTAGCTTGATTGGTGCCGTAATAGCTCGATTAGGCTGTAGAACTCCCGCAACTCACAAACAGACTATGAAGATTATAATTATTGGATCAGGCGCTATGGGAAGTCTGTTTGCCTGTCGACTCAGTTCGTTGGCGACCATTGTGATGTTGGGAACTTGGCCAGAACAATTGATCAAAGTGAAGGATAGAGGCTTGTTGATGCAGCATCCAAATGGGCAAGAAACGCTCCATTATTTTTCATCCACGAATCGACTGGATGAAGTTGGAAAATCTGATGTTGTCATGCTGCTGGTCAAGACCTGGCAGACACCTCGCGCAGTCGAACAAGCTAAGCGAATCTTATCTTCGACAGGTATAGCTGTAACCCTGCAAAATGGCCTTGGTAATTTGCAGGCAATGGCGAGTTATATCGGAGATGAACGGGCAATCCAGGGTATTACTTCCGATGGCGCCATGATGATAGAACCGGGATTGGTCAGACATGCAGGCCATGGACTTACCCATATTGCTATGAAAGAAGGTAGGCAAGAACTCATTAGCAGGCTCGTTATGTTGTTAAATTCGGCTGGATTTAATACTAAGAGTGTCGAATCAACGGATAGCCTGATATGGGGAAAGCTCGCAGTTAATGCAGGTATAAACCCTCTCACAGCATTGTTGCAGGTGACTAATGGCGTATTAGCTAATTATCCATCCACAAGAGATCTTATGTGCGGAGCGGCTGAAGAAACGGCCGCCACAGCCAGGGCCCAAGGTATCGAATTGCCTTATAAAAGTGCGTCAGAAAGGGTAATGGAAGTTGCTCAAGCTACCGCCCAAAATAGATCTTCAATGGCTCAAGACATAACCAGAGGAATGCCTACGGAAATTGATTCCATCAGCGGAGCTATTGTTAAAATTGCCAGAAACAAAGGAGTAGAGACGCCTATTAACCAAGCCTTATTTACACTTATCAAGTCGCAAATTAAAACTGGTGAATGGCGTTCGAGCATTGAGCTCCTTCCCCAGCCGTTGAAAGCAAAGATTGAAGCCATAATACCT
>JBFFVR010000147.1:0-4211 GCA_041570685.1 Promineifilaceae bacterium (SeqCode) | reverse complement strand
GTTAGGATCTATCCGTTGTGTTTTTACTCAGACGATTCGCCGTTCTCCACGGAAAATTACGGGTTTCTCTCCCGTTTCCCTCTCGAATAAGATGATTCCTCTATGCTTTCTGAGCTCTTCTACGTTGAATAACATCAATCCACACTGCCACGATGATGACAGCACCAATGGCTACCTGCTGCCAAAAGGAAGGCACATGTAAATGGATCAGACCAGCTTGCAAAGTCTTTATGATGAGAACGCCAATAATGGTGCCACCTACACCGCCAATACCACCGAACATACTGGTGCCACCGATGACCGTGGCAGCAATAACCCACAATTCCATAGCTTGACCACGGTTGGGTGTTGCGAAATCAAGCCGGGAAGTCTGGACAACAGCTGCTAAGGCAGCTGCTAAACCACTAAGCAAATAGACAAATACAGTGCTCATCTGGACGGGAATACCTGATAAGCGCGCGACTTCTGAATTGCCTCCCATGGCATAAACGCCAAAGCCAAACTTTGTTTTGCTCAATATGAACCAAACGATTACTACGGTTATTAGGGTGATGATGAAGGGTCCGGTAAATCCGCCACCCAGGGCCTTAAAAACCTCTGGAAAACGTGACATGTCCTTGCCGGTTCCGATCATGTTGGCTATACCCCGAAATATCATCAAGGTGCCCAATGTTACAATGAGTGTCGGCACCCCTGTTTTAACCACCAACACACCATTGAATACGCCGCAGATAGCCCCCGCCAAAAGCCCTACCGACACGGCTAGCCAAACTGGTGACCCGGAATACAACATGCTGCCAACGATGACGGTAATCAGGGCCAATAGGGATCCTACGGAAAGATCCAGATTTCCGGAAATCAAGACGATCGTCGTGCCGGTTGCCATGATGAGCATGACTGTAGATTGTTCCAAAACGTCACGGATTGCCGGCCATTGCCGGTAAGTTGGGGCTAAAATTAGGAATATGGCGGTAATCGCCAGTAGGCCTATGAGCGGTCGAAGAACATCTCGTATCTGTTTCACTGGCCCTTAATCTCCTTTATTTCGACGCTCCCCATAATTGTTTTCCCTAATAAAGCCATGTCGCTGGTGATCTGAAAATCCGATTTCAACTCTTTTTGCGAAAAATTAACTGAGCCAACCCAATGTCGCTGAGTTTCATGATACGATCCGCCCCCCACTGGATTGGCGCACAATTAATTCAGTCGGCAATACGATCTCCTGACCTTCTCTATCGCTGTCACTTTCCATACGAGCCAATAATAACTTTGTGGCTTCCAGGGCCATCTCATGCGCCGGTTGGGCAACAACGGTCAGAAATGGGAAGGTAACTAAAGCTGGTGGCAAGTCATCAAAGGCGACGAGGGCCAGATCATCAGGTACATCAAGGCCCTCTTCCCGGAGTGCTTTCAAGGCACCGAAGGCAATGAAATTATTAGCCGCAAAAAAGGCGGTGGGTCGAGGCGATCGCGATATCGCCTTCCTGGCCATCTCGTAACCGCTCTCCTGTGTGAAAGCACCTGCCTGGACAAGTTCTTTTTCTGCATTAAGACCGGATTCAGCCAGCGCTTGCTGGTAACCTAGTAGGCGATCATCGGCCGTGGACACGCCCTTTGGTCCACCCAGCATGGCAATCCGTTTATGTCCTAAATTTATGAGCAAACGAACGATCTCGTGTGCTCCTGCCTCAGAATCACAACGGACAACATCAATTTCGCCGCCGGGCAACCGTCGATCCAAGACAACGACAGGGGTACTATGTTTCTTGAGAAAATTTACGGAATCTGGTCTGCTCCTCGCAGGCACTAGCAAGATTCCGCCGACCTGTTGCTGAACGAGCAGATCGAGGTATTTCCTTTCCTTTTCTTCTGACTCATCCGTATTACAAAATGTTACCGTATATCCGGCTTCTCCAGCCACATCTTCTACACCCCGGGCAACGGTTGTAAAAAAGGGATTGGTGATGTCGGTCATGACCAGCGCCAGCGTATTCGTCCGTTTTGTCCTCAGACCTCTCGCAAGCCTGTTAGGAACATAACCCAATTCATTGATTGCTGTTTCCACCCGTTGGCGAGTCTCTTCACTGAAATAGCCTGAATTGTTTATTACCCGGGAGACGGTGATGGGAGCAACCCCCGCTCTCTTTGCCACATCATTGATGGTTGGCATCTCTCATTCTCTCGAAAAATCAGAAGCAAAAATAGTTGATACAGCAGTATGGTAACGATACCATAAGGTAACGTTACCATATTAACATGAATGAATTCGATATGTCAATAGAATTATCGAAATTTCCGTGCGATTCACTACCTTGACGCTACTAACACCCTAAGCTATCGTCTCGATTATTATGAAATCAACTACCATCACACAGATCTCAACCAGGGATGCCCGATTTCCCTTACGACCTGGAGAAGGGACCGACTCGGTTCATACAAATCCTATATACTCCTATGCGGTCACTTACTTACATACAGATAGATCTTTTTCAGGGACAGGTTTGGTATTTACGCTTGGTGATGGCAATCTTGAGCTATGCCAACTCATAAAAGCCTTGGCTCGACCACTACTTAACCAAGAAATCGAAGAAGTCATGGTTGAATACGGTAAGATATTTAAGGCCATTGCCGATCATCCTCGCTATCGCTGGCTTGGCCCACATAAAGGCATGGTTCATTTGGCGCTTGCCTCGATTACCAATGCTTGTTTCGATCTTTGGGCAAAGTCTCGCAATGTACCCCTGTGGCGCTTACTACTAGATCTTTCACCAAAGCAGGTAGTAAATCTCCTCGATCTAAGTTATCTCGAAGATGTATTGGCACGAGAAGAAGCCCTAAACCTATTGTCAGCGAATCAATCAGGACGCTCTGATAGAGTCTCGATCTTGGAAAGTGGCTACCCGGGTTATGACACCTCCATCGGCTGGTTCAGCTATTCCGACGAGAAAGTAAAAGATAATGTTAGTAAGGCTGTTGACGCCGGCTTTACCGCAATGAAATTAAAGGTGGGTTCGGCCGATACGAATCGAGATATCCGCCGGGCTTATATGGTTCGGGAGGCAGCTGGTCAAGAAGCCAAAATAATGCTTGATGCCAACCAGAGTTGGTCGTTACCCCAAGCAATTAAGGCTTGCCTGGACCTGGCTGATATGGAGCCATACTGGATCGAAGAACCAACCCAACCAGACGATGTGCTAGCCCATCAGACATTGGCCCGGGCTATCGCTCCCTTGAGAATTGCCCTAGGGGAGCATGTATCAAACCGAGTTCTTTTCAAAAATTTTTTGCAGGCCGGAGCAACTAGCTTTGTTCAAGTAGATTGCACCCGTGTTGGTGGGATCAGCGAATTTATCACGGTGAGCTTGTTGGCTCGAAAATTTGGCATTCCAATTGTTCCACATGTGGGTGATATGGGTCAAATTCACCAGCATTTAGTCTTATTCAATTACATCGTGCTGGGGCAGGAAGTTGTATTTTTGGAATATATACCACATTTGCGCCAGCACTTTGTCCATCCGGCGATCGTCGCTGACGGTGTCTATAGAGTTCCTCAAGAACCAGGAAGCAGTTCAGATCTGTTGGATTAAGTTTTTTCTCTGATACAAGACTATCGTCAACAAAATAACGGGCGATATCAACAATCTATATAGGAGGAAACTATTGTGTCTGAAGAGCATTTCTTCATAACGGGTGTGATGGGCTGTATTGGCGCTTGGGTGGCCCGCGCACTAATTCAACAAGACGTCCAGGTAACTGGCTATGATCTATCAACGAAAAAACATCGCCTTGAATTAATCACGGAAGGCGACGAAATCGAAAGGATCAACTTCCTGCAAGGTGATATTACCGATACAAAAGCAGTCGCCCGAGCTGTTCAGAATTCTGGAGCCACTCACATCATTCACCTGGCAGCCCTCCAGGTACCCTTTTGTAAAGCCAATCCTCCTTTGGGCGCCAGCGTCAACGTAGTCGGTACAGTCAATCTATTTGAAGCGGCAAAACAGGCTGGCATCAAACAGATAACCTACGCCAGCAGTGCTGCGGTTTATGGCCCCCGCTCTGATTATCCCCAGCGATTATTACCCCATAAAGCAGCGCTTAATCCCCGAAACTTATATGGGATTTATAAACAAGCCAACGAAGGCACGGCGGCAATTTACTGGCAAGATGAAGGCATCGCCAGTATCGGGCTGCGACCCTACACAATTTAC
>JBFFVR010000146.1:0-4227 GCA_041570685.1 Promineifilaceae bacterium (SeqCode) | reverse complement strand
TGACACCTGTTCAGGATCGGCTCTTAAATCGCTCATATACGAACGCAAACTGGCAATGGCTTGGTTTAAAACCTGGACCGCCCGGTCCAATTGCTGACCAATTGGAGCCTCAGGCTCAACTTTGTGACGGGCAGATTCCACGATTAAGCCGGCGGCATATACCTGCTGGATCGCCCCATCGTGCAATTCACGGCCAATACGATCCCTTTCTGCAACAAGACTCTGATCGATCTCCATCGATTCAATTAGTTGTTCCACCTCAACGTCAAAAACTTCTAAGGCCCTGATGATCGCTATCATGATCACCAACCCGATAATCGAACGGAAAACGGGTATAGGTATGCCAAATAGGCGAGGCAGCAAGGAGTCATTAACTACCTTAGCGGGAAAAAAATTGCCCACCGGAACGACTAATCCGGCCAATATGGCATAGGCCACCAGGGCAATGCCCGCAATCAGCATCATGCGGTAGATGTTGTCGAGTCCAAGAGGTTTTATCTGCGTCTCGGCCGTATGTCGAAGACCATAGGCCGCGATTAAGGCCGCCGGAAATCCAATAAAATATCGGGCAGTAATATTCGACCTGACCACCCATTCTCCCATATTTAGGTCGCCGCTGATTAACATGATTATCGCAAAGACGGCATAAATTGCTCCAATAATCAGCGGGAGAGGTCCCAAAAATGTATAACGATCCCTTAATAATTCGGTGCCGAAAGCCAACAGGCAAACGAACGAACCTGCCAGCAATACAATCAGCAGAACCTGCAGAAACGTTAGTACAGGGAGACCCAAGTAGCTGGCTTGTATGGGGATGAAGAATAATCCCCATTCATGGAAAGCATGAATAAAGCCAAACGCAGCCAGCCATCCCAATGTGGTTGCAAATTGGAGACGACTATGACGGCGTGATTGCAGCGCGATCGCCAGACCCAGAATGAAAAATACCTGGCCATAGACGAAAAAAACGAGGGCGCTGTTGAGATCAAAAAAGTTGCGCAAGGATTGCAACACAAGCGGATCATAAAGTCCGTTTATAACTAAGTCAAATATCAAATAGAAATTCTGATCAGCAAATTATATTTAATGAGAGTCTTCTCTGTGGTCATAAAAGCAAATATTTCATTCTAGGGACAAAAAAAGACGGGATGAAACTCACGAGTCTCATCCCGCCTTATCCGCTAGAAGTATTAACAATTAGGCTTGTACTGGCTGCGCCTCCGGAGCAGCACCTTCTGGGGCCTCCGACTGAGTACCATTCCAAGGAGTGCCTAGTATGGGTAGTAAGAATCTGTCAACGCCGATGTAGCCGGCGACTTTCCAGGCTAACATCAGACTGATAGCGACAACCATGAGTAAAGGATTTGTGCTCGCAGCACCCGCCATGATGAAGTTCCAATTCATGAAGGCGCCGAAGAAAGCAGCGATACCGGTGAACAATCCTATCACCAGGGCGATACCAACGAAAAGTTCACCATAAGCAACTAATTTTCCAAACCATACATAGGCTTCGGCATCCAGTAAGAATTGGATGAAGTCCCGGTACCAATCAAAGGCGATCGGCGGGCGACCCGTCTCAGGAATAGCGACAGCACCTGTCCAAAAACCTTTCAAGGCTGCACCGGTTTGTACCCAGGCTGGATTGTCAATCTTGTGCAATGCGGCATCAATCCACTTGTATCCTAGCCAGACCCGTAACACAAGCCAGAGCCAGGAAGAACGGGTGTCATTAAACAGGAATCGAGCCAATGGCGGATCCTGAACTATAGTGCCTTTACGAGTAATTACGTTTTTCATTATTCTTTCCTCTTGTTTTGCTTCTCCAAGAATGGTTGGCTACACTGTTGACCTTAAAAGACATCGATAGCTGCGTATTCATGGTTAGGCTGATATTTGGTTAGTAAAGCTTCTCTGAATTTGCCTGCGGGTTTCTCCTTCAGAACCAAGTCCGGCGAATTTTTAAACTATTGCTTAAAGTTTAGGCTCGAGTGGCGGAAATAGGCAGTGTCAGGCGACCCATCTTTTTTGGGACATCTAACCTATCTCGGATGGCGATTCAGGTTTTTTGCAATGAAAAAAGCTTCAGAACAAGCCGCTGAAAGCACGGATTCAATTATTGGTACCCTTAAAGAATCCTCCTTACATGCAGATTTAAAGGAATATTTGGCGAAACCTGGGGATCGGTTTGAAGTCCCATTCCATGGCTACCTGATCGATATTGTTCGAAATGATCTATTGCTTGAGATACAGACCTCAAATTTTGGCGCTTTAAGGGTGAAACTAGATCGCCTTTTGCCCAATCACGAAGTCAGGGTCATACACCCAGTCGCCTTTGAGCGCTGGATTTGCCGGGTAACCAAAGACGGCAAGGCTGTGAGCCGACGCAAATCACCCAAACACGGCCGTTTCGAGGATGTATTCAGCCAACTTCTTAGAATTCCACGTCAGGCTAGCCAACCAAACTTTTCCATGGAAATCTTGTTGACTCAAGAAGAAATCGAATGGCGTGATGATGGGCGGGGAAGCTGGCGGCGCAAAGGTTGGAGCGTGTCAGACCGGCGATTGTTATCCGTTCTAGATAGAAAAACTTTACATAATCATCAGGATTTTCTCTCATTCCTACCCGATACTTTGGACAGTACTTTTACAAATCAAGAACTGGCAATATCAGCGGGCATTCGGCCGCAATTAGCCCAAAAAATGACTTACTGTCTGCGAAACATGGGCCTATTGTCGTTACAAGGGAAACGAGGTCGTTTCAACCTTTATGGTATAGATGACAATCTATCTGCCAGTTCTCTTCGATGAGGTCATCTGGGATCGTCGTGTCTTGGGTCAGTTCTTAATATATCTCGAAGTGGGAGTCAGCATTGAATGGCAATATGCTACCATCAGCGGTCGAGCATCAAGGAGTTATTTAGGCAGGGTGCGGCAATCAAGGCACTAGTCACTAGGACAATTAGATTCCGACGTAATTTGGCAAAAGAAGTACAAGATGAAACGAAAATCTAGCGGAAGAGAATCAAATTATGCGGCCGAAAGTCACGAGATTTGGGAGGCTAATGCCGCCTGGTGGGATGACCGTGTCGGTGAAGGCAACCAATTTCAGACCAAACTAATCGGTCCAGCCACGGATCGTTTGTTAAGACCGCAAGAACGAGAAACGATCTTGGATATCGCTTGTGGCAATGGCAATTACGCTCGCCATCTGGCCGATTTAGGAGCGCAAGTGGTCGCCTGTGACTTCAGCAGTGTCTTCATCGAACGCGCCAAGGAGCGTTCGATTGGTTACGAAGATCGCATCATGTATCAGGTAGTAGATGTTACCAAAAAGAACCAATTGCTGGCATTGGGGTCGGGACGGTACGATGCGGCCGTCTGCACGATGGCCCTGATGGATATTACGACGATTGAACCGCTGGCGTCGGCCTTGCAGCGACTTCTAAAGACAGAGGGGCGTTTCGTTTTTTCCATAACTCATCCTTGCTTCAATAGCGGAAGCTTTTCGAGAGTCATTGAAGAAGAAGACAAGGATGGAAAGCTGGTGGAGACGCCAGCTATTAAAGTTGTCGATTATCGGGATGAAAAGCCGAGAAAGGGGTTGGGCATCATTGGTCAACCGGAAGCTCACTACTATTATCACCGGACGCTGACTTCACTAATGTCAACTTTTTTTGATAACGGTTTCGTTTTGGATGGCCTTGAAGAACCATTCTTCGAACCCAGTGATGAAGCCCGCAGTCCTTTTTCTTGGTCAAACTTCAGCCAGATACCCCCGGTTCTGGTGGCCAGATTGCGATTACGTTAGCTCCTCATCTACTTAACATGTATTCCCGGTGCAGGCCTATTCCGCCGAAGTTTGTGCTCTCAAAGTATTCCAGGTTTGGCGGCCGTCGATGCCATCGGCCGGTAGGCCGGTATTCTCTTGAAAACGAATGACAGCCGCCTGGGTTCCAGGTCCAAAACTGCCGTCTATATCAATGTCAGAATGCCCTAGGGAGTAAAGTAATTCTTGTAAGCGGCGGACGGGCTCTCCCTTTGAGCTGATTCGTAGGAGTGGCGAATCGCTGATGGCCTGTTGAATTTGAGCAGCTATATCCGGCCAAGTTTCATCTGGTCGCTCTTCTCGCAAAATCGAAATCAAGCTGTTTAGCTTCCCCCGACGGACCATTGTAGTAATCAGGGACCTGACCTTGCTTGATTTCTGTTCGCCTGCCAGCTCGTCCC
>JBFFVR010000145.1:0-4312 GCA_041570685.1 Promineifilaceae bacterium (SeqCode) | reverse complement strand
GTAGATCGCGAGTGGCGGCGGGCCAGATACATCGCGGCAAGAAGCCGGTCTAGAATTCGCAAAACGCGCCGTAAATGGGGCGCTCGTTTATTAGGATCGCCTACCCCCGATGCACGTCTAAAGGACGCCGACAAATAAATTCAATAGAATAATAGCTTTGTAGATCAGAAATGGCCCTTGCGTCGAAAGGGCCATTTTTGCTTCTGCTTATCTCAAGAATACTTGTGAATTATTCCTCGAAGCGCTCAACAACGTTAGCTTCCTTCAACTGAAGGCGTCTCAGCAATACAATCGCGGTGACGGCGAGAAGGAGTAATAGACCAACGCCAACTAGGGGTATGAATCCCGCTGTTGTACGGGCCGAAATGTCTTCGAGGAAAATGGCAGTTGGGGTAAAGTTCCAGATGTAATCCTCAACTTCACCATTTACCGCAGGTCCGCCAAAATCTGATGCGTCAAGGTTTCCTCCTGGGGCATTGTTTGTATCGTCAAACAGGCGCACTCGGATGGCGAGTGGATTGCCTACGGTATAAGTACCAGCGGAAGGTACCGTAACGGTAACCGTGGTAGCGGCATTCGCTGGAAGATCACTGAAGGTGTAGAATTCACTGGCTTCAAACGTTCCATTTCCATTCCAGTCAATCCAGATTTCAACATCACCTGTTGGTATACTTCCGTTTAAAGTGAGATCGATGCCAACATTAGTGTCGTTGGTCCATTCTTGTCCTGAGATTCGGTTTACGCCATCTTCGTCATCATTGCCATCAACATCATCGCCCGTCGCTGTGGCATCTGGTTGGCCATCGGTTTTAGGATCTATCGAAGCGCCAAGGCCGATTGAGTTACTGATAATTAAGGTATGGGCAGGACCATTCGTTGCTGTTATCGTGCTATAGGGATCCTGTATATCACCTCGATCCATCAGCGGATCTGGATCTTGATTTGGGAAGTCATCATTTTCATCCCCATTCTTACTGGGCGAATGGTGAGAAGCACCTGAAACAAAAAAATCGTGTTTGAGCCACAGGTAGTCAAATCCATCGACCACTCATAAACTTGAGGCCACTCCCATTCGTAAAATGCTTTATAGGTAATGAGTCCGGTCGGCGGATAACCTTCGAGACCTACAACTACATCCGGATCGCCATTCGCGTCGAATGGAGACTTCCAATCATCGATCGGGGCGTTGTCGCCGCCGCCAAGATAGAGATCCCAATTAACGGTGCCGGGATAATTTGATTCATAATTTGCTAGGTTCCAAACCCAAGAGTTGGAAGAGTCATAGCCTTGGGGGGCGGCGCCGGAGCCACTGGCTATCTTATTGTCAGAAACCCATACTCCATTAACTTTCTCGGCATAGCCCTGCTGCTAAGTCCAGGACAACGGTGCGGTTGTGCATTCCAGTTTGAATTAACAAATTCGGAATCCGTTGCCCGCTTACAATTTCGGTGATTTGGCCAGCCCGCATTAATTATATAGTCGGCGTTGTTATGTGGAGAGCAAACATTGTCATTTACGCCGCGATCAACAACCAGAGCCACGTGAAGGGTCGGATTGTCGAAATAAATATATAGTTGGCCCCCTTACTCCGATTGAGTATACGGCCAATAGATTTGGTTATCACCATCTCCTTAAAATAAACCGTTGACTGTTGGCGGACCAGCAGCAAAGGCATTATCTGAGGCGAAGCTGGCTGCGAAGATTGCCAGAACTAGTAACAAGCTGACAGCTGAGGCCGTTAAGATGCAAGCTAATATAACATTAGATCTTTTGGGATTAGACATATGCCGTCCTCCTCCATGTGGCCGATATAAAAACGGTCAACCTCAACAGTTTTCAAAGTAATTGCTAGAACTTTTTGATTTCGAAAACAGCCTAATTAAACGTAATTCATTCATACAAAATAGTCATCTTAGACAGAGAATAAGTTCAAATCTGATCTAATAAGATTTCGACTGCGACTAGGCCCTCTCTCAGAGCGCATGAGAACTAGGCCCAATCTAGTTTTCTGGGCGATTTCTCATTGATTAATTGTTGACCGATGAACCAAGTAACATAGGCTGCCAGAGCGAGTATGAAAATTAAGAGTATCTGTCCAGGAAAAACCCTAAAACCATCACCTACTTTGGTGGCTGTGGCAGCTAAAAGGCCATCTTGACCAAGAGCCTCAAACCGGTAGATTACCTCGGTTCTCGGGAAAATAAGCGGATCCACAAACCCGTAGTCAGCTTCCGAAACTTCGGCAGAAATTTCGTAAACTAGCTTATCACCTGTACGTTAGACGTCGCCCTCTGCCTCATTTGAAATTCTATAAACCCGGAATGTTTCCACTTCTTGACTTGTTACTGACCAGTTCACCGGGATTACAGGGGGCAAAGCCCGCTGCAATAAAACGCCTGCAAGAAGCAATAGTATAAGCGGGACAAGCCATCATTGCCGTTGAACAGCCGCTCTTGCAGCTGCTGGCGCCTCCTTCACTACTTGCTCCCTAATCTGCTGATAAACAATAGAGGATGGGGACATTTCGGGTTGGTTCTGAATTTCTTGATAAAGTAGCCGTCGTTTTTATAGTTCCAGGCGTTCGGATGGGTGACGCTCGAGCTAGCGATTAACCATTAAGGCCGTGAACTGACCCGCCGTGCCATTTAACATAGCCAGATATTGCTCGCGCATTGATTTTTTAATTCGTTCTGATAATCGAGACATTTACTCTTTTAAACCCCGGCGTCGTAAAATTCCCTCGAGATGTCGAATTGCATAGCTTATGCGACTTCTGACTGTTCCCACCGTCCGATCAATAACTCTGGCGATTTCTGTTTACGATAATCCTTGGGCAAAAGCCAATTCAATAACCGCCCGGTATTCTGTTGATAGTTCATTAATAGCAACCGCCTATTGTTACGTTTGCCAATTATCTATCGCCAAATGTTTAGGATTGTCGTCAGATTCTTCTATTTGCCTGGCTTCATCTTCCTTCAAGCGATACTTCTTTCGCACCCATGTCATGGCCAGGTTATGCGCGATTCGGAACATCCAAGTTTTAACTATCGATCGAGCTTTAAATGCCAGTGCACCTTGCCAAACAGCCAGAAAGGTTTCCTGTAAAAGATCTTCTGCTACCTCTTGATCATTCACCAGTCTCCTCAGGTAATTAAAGAGACTAAGTGAAAAGCGGTCACATAATTCCTTGAGGGCTGGTTCGTTTTTCTTTGCGATCAGATCAACGAGTGACCGATCAGAGACCTGGACAGTATCTAGACTGCCATCAATATAGTCGCCTGACTCGGCGTTTTGGTTCAAAAGTGAGTTCATTTGGTGCGATTGGCTGATTAGCTCTTGTTTTGCTTTAACTGGCCTGCGATCTGACTTAGTATCGTTTCCTCGGTGGCAACCCCGGACAAATGGGCTTTCTCGTTAATGACTAAATGGGGTACCAAACTTACCGAATAGCGCGTTGCCGCATCTGGGAAGGCATCCCCCATGATTAAATAGCTTTTGACAAAAGGGCTAACGACAGCGATATTGAAGATTCGATGGGCCATTACAGTTCCAGCTTCATCATCGGCCGAAGTTATTAGTTCGAGGGATACATCTTGCTTCAATTTTTTAAGTTGGATTCTCGTCTTGGCTTCACTCGTCATGCCTAGAAAGGCCACGCATTGCATTGCCGAAATAAGGGAAGTCATTTGATAACCTAAAGGAAGACCAATTATACGCAGCCCGTTATCAATGAATTCTTCTTCTTCAATTCGCATGATGCCGATCACTGGATAATACGAGAAGCTTATTCGACGAGGAAACAAACGATATTCGATATCAACAAAACGATCAGCAAGCAATTTGGCCAGCTCAATGGCTTCTCGTTCCGCTTCGCTCGCTTGTGGATCACCCCAAATATGTAAGCTTATCGGTTCCGGCAATTTGCCTAGCAATTCTGGCAAGTTAGCCCAAGTCTCGTCGTCGAATCGATGCTCGTGAGTATCCATGCAGGGTATCTCTCAAGTTATTTATATTGCAGGCTAAAGAAAGTGACAATAGAGCGGACGAACCAACTTTGCGAATGGACTTTATATTATTAGGGGAAAATCGACGGGTTTGTTCCCAACCTGACGATTTCGTTTCCTATTCGTCCTCGATATAGCGCCGTCGCCACTCATACAGTTTATTGATCGCTTCGAGAGGCGTCATTGAGGTAACATCAAGCGCCTTCAATTCTTTCAGGATGGGGCTCGTTTCCGGGAATAGCATCATTTGTTGGCTAGATTTGAGGTGACTCGGTTCGACGCTTGTGGTTGGGGCGTGCCTTTCTAAG
>JBFFVR010000144.1:0-4312 GCA_041570685.1 Promineifilaceae bacterium (SeqCode) | reverse complement strand
GCACCTGAGTCAGCAATCCATGTCCCGAGCATCGCCAGAGCAGTCCACGCTGCAGCGTTCTCTATTTCTAAACCTCGCAATCTAAAGAAATGGCTTCCGAGCCATCCCATGAGCACGAGTGCGGTGACATTAGCCATCCAGGAGCCTGGTGCATTTGACTCCGGCCGCTTTTCGTAGAGCCAAAGCACGTAACCCAAAATCGCCAATAATCCTATGAGCAATGCCAAGGCTAAGAACTCGACCGAGATGCTCAGCTCTGGTAAAAGCATATTAAGAACCGGCTCCGGCAAAATCCACTGAGCAAAAACGAAGGGAAACAGAAGCAAAAAAGGCGTACGCCAACCCGATCGCTCGGCTAATTTTGTGAATTCGAACAATGCTATCGCCAGCAGCGCGGCAAATGGGAGAAAATAAAACCAGCCACCCAAATATATTAAAAATAATGTAAGCGGACCAAGAGTAAAAACAACTAGAGCGCGTCTACGTAGGTCTGACATTAAAGATTTGCTGCCTAAGATTCGGACAATAAGCCATAGCGCCGTTCTCGCTTGTTATATGCAACCAGGGCGGAATACAGTTGCTCTCGACCGAAATCAGGCCAATACTCAGGCGCCGCATAAAACTCAGCATAGGCTGCTTGCCAAATTAGAAAATTGCTTACACGTAATTCACCGCTAGTTCGAATGACTAGATCCGGATCAGGCAAGCCAGATGTAAACAAATAGCCGCTAAATATCTGCTCGGTGAGTTCATCAGCTTGAATGCCATCGGCCAACATTTGTTGAACTGCACGCAAGATTTCGGCACGCCCCCCGTAGTTGAAAGCAACGTTGAGAATTAAGCGGTCGTTATCTTTGGTGAGATCTAGTGCCCGCAGCACTTTCTTTTGCAAATCTGAATCAACTCCACCTAAATCTCCAAGATGGTGTAAACATACCCCCTGAGCGTTTAATTCATTCAATTCTTGATCCAGTACTCGACGAAAGATCCTCATTAATCCGCGGACTTCGCTTTCAGGTCTCCCCCAATTCTCAGTTGAAAAAGCGTAGATGGTTAAGATTTTTATGCCAAATTCAACGCAGGCGTCGATCACCCTCCGAAGGTTTTCCACGCCTGCCCGATGCCCAGCCTGCCGAGGCAATCCTCGCCGCTTTGCCCAACGACCGTTGCCGTCCATAATAATTGCGACGTGGGTCGGCAAATTAAATCCCGTTACATCTAACTGTTTCTTTTCTTTGGGCATTAAGCTCAGACTTCCATTATCTCGGCTTCTTTCTGTTGGCCAAGCTTGTCGATCTCTTCAGTATAATTGTCAGTTAGCTCCTGTAAATCATCTTGTGAGATATAGAACTGATTTTCTGAGATCATTTTTTCATCTTTCATCTCACGAAGATCATTAAGAGTATCTCGGCGGACATTGCGAACCGCCACTTTTGCTTCTTCAACACGCTTACCAACTAAACGAGTCAAATCGCGCCGGCGTTCCTCAGTCAATCTCGGAATATTAAGGCGAATGATCTTGCCATCATTATTTGGCGTTAGGCCAAGATCGGATTTAAGGATCGCCCGTTCAATCGCTGCGATCGAATTCTGGTCATAGGGGCGGATCGCCAATTGTTGTGGTTCCGGCACAGAGATTGTTGCTACCTGATTGAGAGGTAATAACGCACCATAGACTTCCACTTCAATTCTGTCAAGTAAATGAGGAGATGCACGACCTGTCCGATAGGATTGGAGATCTGTTTCAAGCGATGCCACGCCCCCCCGCATTCTACTCTCTGCGTCACGTAGTAATTCGTTTATCATCGGACTCTCCACCTCCTAGGCATTACAATATTAAGGGCCACTTATCTCGGTACCGACTTTCTCGCCGATAACTAAACTCCTTACGCTATCCTTCTGCCAAAGATTTAATACGACAATCGGCAGGTCATTTTCCATGCAAAGTGAAATAGCTGTGCTGTCCATGAAACGAAGGCGCATATTTAGGGCGTCAATATAAGACAGTTTGTCGAATCGATGAGCATTCGGATTTATCTCCGGGTCATCATCATATACTGCATCAACCTTAGTGGCTTTGATAAGCACTTGAGATCCCAATTCCATTGCCCTGAGTGCTCCGGCCGTATCAGTTGTGAAATACGGATTACCAGTGCCGCCACCAAAAATAACAACTCGGCCTTTTTGCAAATGCCGAATCGCCCTAAGGCGAATATATGGCTCGGCCACGGTACGCATTTCGATTGCCGTTTGTACTCGGGTAACGATACCAATTCGCTCCAAAGCATCTTGCAAGGCAAGCGCATTCATCACGGTTCCAATCATTCCCATATGATCAGCCGTAGCCTGCTCCATCCCCTGCTCGACACCTACGGAACCTCGCCAAAGATTGCCAGCGCCGATAACAATAGCAACCTCTACACCTAGATCGTAAACGCCCTTTACAGTTTGGGCAACCTTCTCAGCGCGGATAGGATCAATACCAAAACCATCAGGTCCCGCTAAAGCTTCGCCACCCATCTTTAATACCACGCGATCGTACCGTAACTCAGACACTCGCTTCTGTCTCCATCTTATTCATGCAGCGAATCTTAAGCACCACTATTTAAAATTTTTCCCCGAGCTCATAACGAACAAATCTGCGAATTACGATATTCTCTCCCATCATACGAATCGCATCCAAGATGAGATCTTTGATTTTAACCTCATCGTCTTTGACGAAGGGTTGTTCCATAAGACAAATTTCTTCGTAAAATTTGTTCAACTTTCCCTCAACGATCTTCTCAACGATATCTGGGGGTTTTCCCTCTGCAATTGCCTGGTCCTTAAATTCTGCAATCTTAACGTCCAATTCTTTTTCAGGTATATCTTTCGCATTTACGTATTTTGGAGCCATAGCGGCGACATGCAACACAAGATCATGGGCTAAGGTCTGAAATTTTTCATTACTTGCCACAAAATCAGTTTCACAATTCAGCTCAACTAAAACACCAACGCGGCTGCCTGGGTGAGAATAGACTTCGATTACCCCTTCAGCAGCTTCTCTTCCGGCACGCTTTGCAGCAAGGGCAGCTCCCTTTTGGCGTAATATACCGGCTGCCTTTTCATAATCACCGTTGGTATCTTCCAGAACCTTCTTGGCTTCCAGCACACCGGCACCGGTTTCTTCACGCAGCTCTTTGATCATCTCAATCGTGATATTCATTTTGATTCAATATCTCCTAAAATCGATCCTGCCCCGGCAATTCTATTATCTTTGCCGAAGGCAAGTCTTCAATTCAATGCTTTTACTCGTTTTCCTCATCGGCACCAACGATTTCAGCAGAATCTTCTTCAGCTACTTCACTTTGCTCTTCAGAGGATTCATCTGAGGCATCCGATTCCACTGTTTCGGCAGGTTCGTCCTTAGAATCGTCGGTTGCCTCTTCCTTTGATTCTTCGCTGACTGTATCATCGCCATTGGATCCAAAACCACCTTCGCGAAGTTTTGCTAGTGTTGCCTCGCCGAGAAGTCTTTCATCGGCAGCATCATCAAGAGATTCGTAGTCGATGCCATAGGAATCGAAATCTGAGATCTCAGAAACAACCATCTCCTCACGTAAAGCAAATCCTTCGAGGGCAGCGTCAGCCATTTTACTCGTGATTAATTTGATAGCCCGAATCGCGTCATCGTTTGACGGAATAATATAGTCAATCGGATCGGGATCACAATTTGTATCTACCATAGCGATGATAGGAATGTTAAGAATGTTGGCTTCACGAACAGCGGTTTCTTCATGATTAACATCCACTACAAAGAGCATTTTTGGCAGACCACGCATTTTACGTATGCCACCCAACCTAACACTCAGTTTTTCGATCTCTCGTGTTAGCTGGAGGCGTTCTTTCTTTTTCAAAAGTTCAAATTCGCCAGCGTCCCGACGTTCTTCCAGGCGATCCAAATGGTATATTCGCTGGCTGATAGTTTTCCAATTTGTCAGAGTGCCACCTAACCATCGCTCATTCACATAGGGTTGCGAAGCTCGGGTTGCCTCTTTTGCCACAGTATCCTGTGCTTGTCTTTTGGTGCCGACAAACAGTACCTCACCACCCTCTGATACGATTTCACGTATAAGATTGTGAGCGCCATCGATGTTTACTATCGTTTGTTGGAGGTCCAAGATATGAATTCCATTTCGTTCCGTGAATTTCCCCGGAATAGAAGCCCGTCCCCTGAATGGTGTAGTCATAGGGGTTCTCGTCCGGGTCGTCGCTGGCGATGTTGATCGTTGCCGTGCGGAGTCCGTCCGCCGAAGGATCGAACTGGACGTCG
>JBFFVR010000143.1:0-4340 GCA_041570685.1 Promineifilaceae bacterium (SeqCode) | reverse complement strand
GCCATGACCCGAGATTTAGAAATTCCCGAAAAAAGCGTTCTGTTTGTTATGAGCTTATTTATTGCAAAATGATTATGATAGGCTGCATGGATCAGCGCGATAGCAAAATACTACGCATTATCCTTATCGAGGGTTTCGCCAACTTCTCCGTTCTAGCTATCAAACTTCTGGTTGGCTTTGGTACCGGATCGTTAGCAGTGTTGGGTGATGCTGTTCACTCACTTACTGACGTCATCAATAATATTGTCGCCTGGTTTGTAACTCGTCATTCAGCCAAACCAGCCGATACCAGGCATCCTTACGGTCATCGTAAATTCGAAACGGTCGCTGTTTTCGCCCTTGCCGCTTTGCTCGCGATACTCGCGTTCGAGCTAGTTCTGCATGCAATTACCCGCGAAACGACTGAAATAACTACCGGTCGCTTCGAGCTTGGGCTGATGTTCAGTGTTTTAACAATAAACATTGTTATTTCAACTTGGCAACGCGGTTGGGCCAAGCGCTTGAAATCTGACATCTTATTAGCGGATGCAAATCACACACTTTCCGACGTGCTGATTACTGCCAGCGTTATTGTTGGTTGGCAATTATCTGCGATGGGTTGGTTCTGGATCGATCAATTATGCGCTCTAGCTGTTGCGGGATTGATCCTTTATCTCGCTTTTGGACTCTTCAAGAGAACTCTCCCCATATTATTGGATGAGCGAGCCATTGAGGAAAATAAACTGCGAGCGGAAGTGCAAGGTGTCGACGGTGTGCGCGCAGTACATAGAGTGCGCTCACGCTGGGTAGGAACGGCACGTGCCGTGGATCTCGTTATCGACGTAGACGCGCAGTTGTCTACTGCAGAGGCTCATAAAATTGCAGATCAACTCGAGGCTCTATTATCAGACCGCTTCGATGTCCATGACGTTTCAATTCATGTAGAGCCGCACACTTGACTGGATCTGAACTGTGATGATGATCACTTCTGATTCCTTGATTCCAAAAGGACGTTTTATGGTAATTAGACACTCAATGAATCTAATCGGCGACAAGCTTCAGTGGCGTTTTCGGACACACGAACCATGGTGCAATCTTATCCTGTCGAACCAGTAAGCTTACAATCAGGCTGTTAGTTATATGGACGTTCAATTTCTTGCCTTTAGCGGATGCCCTTTGGCCGACCTGGCCCGAGAGAATCTAAGAAAGGCGTTGGCCGATTGCGGTATGAGTAGTTTTGAGGAGGTCGATATTCTCGATCCTGCCTCACCGGAGGAGCTACGCGGTTGGGGGTCGCCAACAATTTTGGTTAACGGGATGGATGTAACAGGCCAGCCTAAGGGAAATAATGTGAGTTGCCGCGTTTATCCTTCCCCCGGTGGTGTACCGGATGTACAAAGTATTGTGGCCGGTTTAAAAGCGGTTTCTGAGTAACACTCAAACGCCCGCGAGACCATTGGAGTGTTCGCCTTGAACGGCGGTTTGGGTTGTGGATTCAACCGATCGATTTGACAAATTCGTTAAATCGCTCTGCTGGTGTCTCGTAAGCAGCCGCTGGAAAATCTAATGGGAGTGGCGGTTTTTCAGCCAGAAACGGACATACGGTAATGATCTGATAATATGTTATCGAGTCTAATACCTGTTAACTACGCTGTTAGCGGCTCATACCAAATATGGCTATTTAGCCATACTTTTGTTATTCTCCTACGATGAGCGAATCGAGCTTTGAATGGGATGAAACCAAAAACCTGGAAAACCAGCGTAAACATGGAGTTTCGTTCTATGAAGCTCAGCATGCATTCCTTGATAAGAATCGCATCATTGCTGAAAACCTGAGCCATAGCGACAAAGAGAAGCGCTACTATTGCTTCGGATTAAATCAGGCTGGGAATGGAATCCTCACAGTTAGATTTACCTATCGCTCTGGACGAATACGCATTATTGGGGCCGGTTACTGGCGCAAAGGTAAAAAGATTTATGAGCAAAACAATTCGATATAGCGATGAGCCAATTAGCGAATTCAAAATAGTGACTGATTTTCTACCGTCACCAGAGGAACTTTCGTTGAAAAACGAAAATACCAAAATAACAATTTCGCTCAGCTCCGAAAGTGTTGCCTATTTTAAAAACGTTGCCAAAGAGCACCACATGCAATATCAAAAAATTATCCGGCAACTACTTGACGAGTATGTGGCCCATCAAAAACGCCGCTAACAAGCGCATGCAGACGGACAAGCATGCCCGCTACGCGCGCATGCTTGCCGCTGATTCGAGGCGTTAGGTGTTTGTACAGATTCTTAAAATCTCTGCAATTTTATTCATGCACTGCTCAGAGATAGCCAAACGTATCAAACCAATATAATTCATTCTTGTATGCGAAAATAATCACGACGCTCAAAAAACAATGAGGAGGGGAATGCAATGCATAGTTACAAGCAGTCATCTGACCAAATCGGAATGGAACCATGGCTTGATTTTGAAGAGGAAGGAGTCGAAGTTTTAGAAGGCCATCCAAAGCAGTCCGGACGCATAGATTGGGGAAATGCAGAAGGGCCCATGGCGGTTGGAGTTTGGGAATGCACTCCAGGTAAAGTCCGACTTGTTAACCCGTTTTCTGAGTATTGTACAGTCACTAAAGGCCAAGTCACTGTCACTGATGGCGATGGGAATCAAACTACATTTGGACCAGGCGATAGCTTTTTTATTGCACAGGGGGAGCCATCGACCTGGGATGTACATGAAGCATTTCAGAAATCGTTCTTTTTTCACATAAGTGATGATTGATTACTTCAGACGGAACAACAATGTCCGCGGCCACACCTAACAAGCGCATGCAGACGGACCGTTCCACTCGCTAAGCTTGCATTTTCTCGTTAACGGACGCTGGTAATCGCTACTGGGCTTCTGAGAACGGCCAGGTGCGGACGCTCGCCAAGAGAATTATGAATTTCCACTAATTCACAAGCTAATGGTGAATTATTTCTATGGTTGACGCCGACTTAGAAACTATATTTAACGCAAGTACTTCGCAACAATAAGTATTAGCTATTCGATAGATAATCATTTCCGAAAATTTTGGAGTCCAATATGTTCAAGTGGTTTGTCAAGCGCGGGAATCAAAGTGAAACCGTTGACCCTGATTCGGCGATAAGTCGCAAATCGGCTATACGTAGCGAATTGTCAATGAGAGCAAGTATTGCCAATAAACTCAGAAATTATAACGCTGACGAAGATACGACTATCTCCAAGTTTACCCTGGCCGATGATGAGGCAGAAAGAAAGCACGAAATGAAGTTGGCACAGGCTAAAACTCGAGATGCCTGGGGCCAGGCCAATCCGAGGGAAACGGGTAAATGGAATAAGGAAGATCGACGGATGAGGGTAAGAGCAAATAGCGGCGGCCCGCGATAAAATAAAAGTGATTGAGCTAGATATTCTTTTGTTCTCGGCGAAAAATCCGGTGATCTAAGTAACAATAGTCAGCCACCTCAAGTGAGGTGGATTTGTTGTTGGTAAGTTGACCGTACCCCGGAATTGTAGCCGTGCTCAATGTGGGAAATTAATCACTAAGCGACATCTATCGGATGACCGGGTTGGGCCGTCTGGCCGCCCTTGGAAATTCAATTCTGAGCGTCGGTTTTCTCGTAAGCTGACGCTCGTCAAGTCATGGTAGGAGGCAATCTCCGGCCACGAGCGGACTCCCAGATAGATAACCAGATCAATCGACACTGCACTGACCTTTTTGACTCTTAGTAGCTCTTTGTATTAGGGCGGGCAAACAAGGCGCTTATCGATGCAGAGAATGAGTTCTCGGGGACATTCTGACTACATCGATAACTGCAGCGCCCTATGACGTTAAAGATATAGCCAGATACTGATTTTGTTTGTGACCGCATCGACACAAAGTTCATATTTTGCACTTCTGATAACAAGATAATCCACTTTCTCCAAAGCCGACGCTGAAAAATTCTTTAACAGCGGCGACCTACGGCGTGAAGCGGCCGCCCAACAATGACGCGATAATATGTTAACGCGTCAAAAACTTTATAATCCAGCTGTTAGGCTTCTAGAGGAAATAAATGAAAATCGAGAAACACGGAATTATTTTAAACGTAGAGAAGTTCGACGAATGTGTGGCCTTTTACAAAGATTTGTTTAAATTGTCAGAAATGTTCTCGAAGGTAGAAGATACTTTTAGACTAACTTGCTTAGAGTTTGGTGATTCCTATCTGATGATTGAAACTGAAGGGGTAGCAAATCCTTCAGGAAAAGATGTTTCGCAGTGTCCTACGAAGCTACGTTTTAACGTGTTAGATATACATAACGCATTGGAATGTGTGCGTGAGTATGGTGTGGATGCT